>NZ_JBYSXL010000040.1:0-41949 GCF_058782155.1 Methylobacterium sp. FW306-05-D | reverse complement strand
CCGCCCTCCTGATGCTCTGTCTCGCGGTCGGCTTCGCGCCGCGGCCGGCCCGCGCCGCCGCGGAGGGCGCGACCGAGACGGTGGAGCAGGCCCTGTGCCGGCTGATCGAGGGGTCGGCCCGGGCGCGCGGCCTGCCCGTGCCGTTCCTGACGCGTCTGATCTGGCGCGAGAGCGCGTTCCGCGTCGGCGCGGTCAGTCCCGTCGGCGCGCAGGGGGTCGCCCAGTTCATGCCCGGCACGGCCCGCGAGCGCGGCCTGACCGATCCCTTCGACCCCGAGCAGGCGATCCCGCACGCCGCCCATCTCCTCGCCGACCTGAACCGGCAGTTCGGCAATCTCGGCCTCGCCGCGGCCGCCTATAACGGCGGGCCGGGCCGGGTCTCGGCCTGGCTCGCGGGGACCGGGGGCCTGCCGGCGGAGACCCGGAACTACGTGCTGGCGATCACCGGCACGCCCGCCGAGGCGTGGCGCCCGGGCGCGGCGGTGGAGATGCCGGAGGGCGAGGCGCCGACGAAGGATGCGCCCGCGAAGGACGCTTCGAAGAAGAACCGCGAGGGCCAGGAGGCCGGGGCCAAGCCCGAGACCAAGTCCGAGACCAAGTCCGAGACCAAGTCCGAGACCAAGTCCGAGACCGAGACGAGCTGCCTCAAGGTGACGGCGGCCCTGCGCATTCCCTCGCGCGGCGACCGCTTCGCCCTCGGCGGAAACGAGGGACCGGCGGCACCCTGGGGCATCCAGCTCGCCGGGAACTTCTCGAAGGCCCTGGCGCTGCAGAGCTTCGCCCGGACACGGAAGCTCTACACAAGCGTCATCGGCGATGTTCGCCCGATGATCATCGGCACTCGCCTGCGCAGCCGCGGCACCCGCGCCTTCTACCGCATCCGCATCCCGGCCCAGAGCCGCGAGGCCGCCGACGGCCTGTGCGGCCGGATCCGCCAGGTCGGGGGGGCCTGCCTCGTGCTCAGAACCTGATCGGGAGTCCGATCGCTCCGAAGCGCCGCGATGGCCCCGAGAAACCCCAACCGCGCCATGAATCCGCCGCGCCAGCCCTGTCACAGGGGGAACGCGCCCCAACAGAGAGTTGCATGACCCGGGTTCTTGCCGTCCTTGCCAGCCTCGCCGGTCTCGCGCTCGTCGCGCTCGGCATCACGGCCTGCTCGCCCCTCGCCTTCTTCGACGCGATCGGCCCCCGCGACCAGGGCGGCCGCCTCAGCCTCAAGGACGCGGCGTTCGGTGCCCATCCGCGCCAGCGCCTGGACGTCTTCACCCCCGTGGCCGGCTCCGCCGGGGCGCCCGTGCTGGTGTTCTTCTACGGCGGCTCCTGGAAGAACGGCTCCAAGGAGGATTACGCCTTCGTCGGCCAGGCCCTCGCGGCCCAGGGCTTCGTGACGGTGCTGCCGGATTACCGGCTCTATCCGGAGGTCCGCTTCCCCGATTTCCTCGACGACGGGGCCAAGGCCCTGGCCTGGGTCGAGCAGAACATCGCCGCCTATGGCGGCGACCCGAGCCGGATCGTCCTCGCGGGCCACTCGGCGGGGGCCTACAACGCGGTGATGCTCGGTCTGAACCCGGCCTACCTGCGCCGGGCCGGGGTCGATCCCCGCGTGGTGCGCGCCGTGGCCGGCCTGTCCGGACCCTACGACTTCCTGCCCCTCGATGCCGGCACCGCCACCGAGCTGTTCGGCGAGGCGCCCGACAAGGCCGCGACCCAGCCGATCACCTTCGCGGGCCCGCACTCGCCGCCGGCCTTCCTCGCTTCCGGCGACGGCGACACCACGGTGCGGCCCGCCAACACCCGCAACCTCGCCGCCCGCCTGCGCGCCGCCCGGGTGCCGGTGCAGGAGCGGATCTATGCCGGGCTCGACCATGCCGACACGCTGCTGGCGCTCTCCGTGACCTTCCGCTCGAAGGCGCCGGAACTCGCCGAGATGGCGGCCTTCCTGCGCCAGCACGCCGGCGACCGGCCGCAGCAGGCCCGGATGATCGCCCGCTAGAGCATGGTCTTCACGGTGCGCCGGCCTCCTCCGCGCTCGAACATGCACGGGGAGGTCAGGCGCCGCGCAGGGCCTCCCGCGCCCGGCGGTGGTCCGGCGCGTCCGAGAAGGCCCGGTGCATCGCCGACCAGAGCGGCGTGCGGGCGAAGGTCTCGTCGAGCGGCAGGGCGCGCTGGGTCAGGCCGTCGGCGCGCCGGCGCTCGGGATTGGTGTTGAGCCAGCTGTTGCGGTTGGTGATGTCCCAGGTGAGGACGTCGAGCACGGCCGCCTCGTCCAGCACCACGTCGAGGAACCGTCGGGCGAGGTCGGACACCGCCCGGTCGCGGGCGGCCAGATCGGCCGGGTAGGTCCGGTCGTTGATGTCGAATTCCGTGATCTCGATGGCGAGGCCGAGGCCGGCGACCTCCCGCAGGAAGCGCCGCAGCTTCTCCTGGTTCAGCGGGTGCTTGGCGTAGAGATGCCCCTGCAGCCCGAGGCGGCGGATCGGCACGCCGCGCCGGCGCATCCCCTCGAGGGTGCGCAGCACCATCGCGCGGCGCTGGTCGATCCAGTCTGCGTCGAGTTCGAGGTCGTTCTCGTTCCAGACCCCGGCCGCGTCCGGCGCGACCGCGTGCTGGATCCGGAAGGCGAGATCGACGTAGCCGGGTCCCAGCGCCTCGAGCCAGGGCGTGCGCCGCAGCCCGTCGGCGCGTCCGTCCTGGGGCCCGCAGATCTCGTTGACGACGTCCCAGGCCTCGATGCGGCCGCGATAGCGCCCGGCCATGGCGCCGATCCAGCGTCGCAGGAAGGCCTCGCCCTCCCCCGCCGCGAGCCGGGCCGCCACCCAGGCCGGCAGGCGCTCGTGCCAGACCAGGGTATGGCCGCGCAGGCGCTGGCGGTTGCCCTCCGCGAAGGCCACCACCTCGTCCGCATAGGTGAAGTCGAGGGCATCCGGCGCGCGCCAGGCATAGGTCAGCTTCATCGCGTTCTCGGACACGAGGAGGCCGGCCTCCCGCGCCAGCGCCCGGCCATAGGCCGGGTCCTGCCGCAGGGTCACGCCGTTCACCGCCGAGCCGTAGGCCAGGCCCTTACGCGCGGCCGCCGCCTGGAGGCTGTCGGCGGACCAGGACGGCGACCCGGCGGAGGCGGGGCTTCTGGCTGAGGCGGGACTCCCCGCAAGGCCGAGGGCACCGGCGAGGACGGCCCGGCGGGAGGGCCCGCTTCGGCTCACGCTTCCACGGTCTCGCGCTCCGGCGGAATCACCCGGGGGCGGCGGTCCGCGCCGATCGCCACGAAGGTGAACAGCCCCTCCGTCACCTTCATGGTCTCCTCGCCCTCGCGCTCGCGGCGCCAGACCTCGACCTGGATGCCCATGGAGGTGCGCCCGACCCGCACGATCCAGGCATAGATGCTGACCTCGTCGCCGACGACGACGGGGCGGTGGAAGGTCATCGCCTCCACCGAGATCGTGGCGCAGCGGCCCCGGGAGCGCCGGGCCGCGACGTTGCCGGCGGCGAGATCCATCTGCCCCATCAGCCAGCCGCCGAAGATGTCGCCGGCCGGGTTGGTGTCGGCCGGCATCGCGATGGTGCGGACCACCGGCGGTCCACGGTCCTCGGGCTGGCGCGGTTCGGGGGCGTCGGTCGTCATGGGGAAAGTCTCTAATTGCGCCGGGCCCGACGCAAGGGGCGCGCCGAACCCGTTCCGTCTCATACCCGGCCGCGCTCCGGCGGGCGACGGGCCGACCGCATGGCCGGCCTCGCCTGCAACGGGATGCCCGTCAGTCGACGGCACGCGTCCCGGCCAGCATCGCGTCGCGCATCTGGCGGAGGCATTGCAGGTGCGCCCGGTAGCTGACGAAGGTCTCCTCCTTGTCGGCGATGTCCTCGTGCATCTGCAGGGCATCGATGATGCGGCCCGCCTGCCGGCGGAGACTTTGCTCGGCGGCCACGATGTGCCGGTTGAGAGCCAGAAGATGGTCGATCCATCCGGTATTGGTCGTGATCATGTCGCGCCCGTCGCGGTTTCGATGAATGGGTCGGATGTGAAAGCTTCCACCTTCGGCGTCGCGGCACCGGCCCCGGAGCCGTCCGGCCGATCGCCGGCCGCACCTCGGGTTCGGGCCATCGGACCGCATGCGTGACCGAAACCCCGCAGGCGGTGCGGCCGTGGCCGCCCTACTGGACCAGCACGGCCTGGTCGCAGCGCGTGCCTTCCACGGCGAGATCGGCGTAGCCGAGGCGGAGCCCGAGGACGCGCAGCGTGTTGTCGAGGACCTTGTCGAGGGCTGGGGTCACCCCGGCGAGCGCGGTCGCGACCGTGTTCTTGACGAGACCGGGCGCCAGGAGGCCGACGCCGTTCACCTGCAGGTCGAGGTCGCCGATCAGCCGACCGGTCAGGGATTGCGCGTATCCGGTCGCCGAGACCGAACGGACGGCGTGGCGGGTGATGTCGTCGTCGCTGAAGGTCACCGACTGCGCCGCCGGGCTGCCCAGGGTCAGGCGGCTGCGGCCGGCCACCGAGAGCGCGGGCGCAACCCGCAGCAGGATCGCCGGCTGATCGAGGTCCGGGGTGCGGGCATTCGGATCGAGGAGCGCCTTCGGAATGTCGGCGACCGCGAGATCGGCCACCCCGGTCTGAGCGTCCACGACGACCTGGCGGCTCTGTCGGTTCGACCACGGGCATGTCACCGAACGCAGGCGGCCCTGCGCCTTCGCGACCTGGACATAGAGCGGCAGCCGCAGCGTGCCGAGATCCAGAGGCAGGGTCAGGCTGGCCTCGACGAGAAGCCGGATCTGCGCCGTGGTCACCGTGGCCTTGGCGCTGCCGGGCTGGACGTAGCCGGAACTCTGGCGCTTCTCTCCGATCCCCAGGGTGACCTGTGTCCGCAGCAGGCCCGGCAGGTTGGCGCCGAGATCGGCCGAGACCTGGCGATCGCCGTTGGCGACCAGGAGCGCGGCCGACAGGGTGTCCATCAGGCTCATCGACGGGCCTTTCACGCCGTTGCCCGGCGCGAGGCTGGCCGAATCGCCGAGATCGATGATCTGGCCGAGCCGGACCGTACCGCCGACGCCCCGGGCCACGCCGCTCAACTGCGAGAGAGCGGCCGCGGCGGCACCGTTGCCCGCCGTCGCGCCCGCGACCGACTGCAGAGCCGAGAGCACCTGTCCCAGCGTCGCGTTCGCCGCGACCACGTCGTTGTAGTTGTCGACCTTCAGACCGAGCGTGGGCTGGAGGGCATCGAGCACGCGGAAGCCGTCGACCTGCGCCGCTGCCAGCGCCTCGTAGTCGCTCACCGACAGGGAGACGGGTTTGCCCAGCAACGCGCCGAAGAGGCCGTTGATGACGCCGGCATCCAGGCGCATCAGCCCGGACCCGATGTTGAAGGACGCGAACCGCGCCGAGGCCGCGGTCCCGCGCACATCGATCTGCACGTCGCGCTTGAAGCCGATCGCGGGGGCGAAGAAGGTCGGCGTCCGCGTGCGCAGGTCCACCCGGACGGCGCTCGGCGCGGCCGCGTTGGGGACGAAGCGATCCGCGACGGGGACTTTGGCATCGCCCACGTAGATCCCGGGCTGGACCTTGATCACCGTCTCGGCGCCGAAACCGTTATCGGCCAGGGACTGGCGCGCCAGCAGGTCGGCGCGCTGCGGATCGGACGCCGCGAGGGTCGCGGCGAGATCGACCGCCCCTTGCGCCTTGCGGCGGGCCACCACCATCGCCCCGTAATCGACGCCGATCGCCGTCGCGGCGAGGAGCGTGGAGAGGGCCAGAGCCGTGAAGATCGCGACGGCGCCGCGCTCGTCGCGCGCGATGCGGCCGATCACAGCCCGCCCCGGCGCACGCTCACCGTGGTCTGGATGAGATCCGGCGGCAGGGGAATCAGGCCCGAGAACCCGGAGAAGCCGAGCGACTTCGCATCGAAGGTCAGGGTCACGGTGAAGAGGGACGCATCCGCCGGGTTGGGTCCGACCGACACCAGCACGGTCCCGGGCTTGAACATCGCTCCCTCGGTCAGGGCGTCCGCGACCCGCCGGCGGGCGAGGTCGACCCGCTCCTGGTCGCTGACGCCGGCGATCGAGGCGCGGGCCGCTTCCGAAGCGATATGCTTCAGGTTGTGCGATGCGCCGAAATAGATTCCGAAGGCGACCATGCCGCCGAAAAGGACCAATAAGACTGGGACGATCAATGCGAACTCAATTGCAGCGTTACCGTCCTGTTCTAAAAGAAATCGTCTCTGTGTAATTGTATGATTATAGACGTTCCGCATAGCCGAGCCTCCGACTCGCTCTCAGATCTCGTTCAATTACACAACGATCACATCGAGTTGATAACGGAACCTTTCGGTCGAAATTCGGAAGCAGCGTAGATCTCGACCAGAAAAAAGGAATATTTGCGCCGAGGCACCGAGGGCCGACTCGGCGGTCGCGCTCTACAACCTGGATTATAATCTTATGTTATCTACCCGTCACCGCGGCTCGCCGCAGGATTGCATCGCCCTGCCGCAATCTGCGACATAATGACCAGAAGCAGGGAAATCCGGAAACCTCTCGTGGGGTGCGCAAGAGTTGTGGGGGCGCACCGCGGAGCATCGCCGCGTGCACGCTCGACCACTGGGCACGAGCCCTCGGCATCCCTGCCGCCGGGCTCGCCGGCTTCCGCCGCTCGTCTTGGCCGGCCGCTCAATCCGGCAGCGCGAACACCACCAGCGCATCGCCGGTGCCGAAACCGGAGCCCTTGGTGAAGGAGGCGCCCCCGGCCGCCACCGCGACGTATTGCTTGCCGTCGAGCGCATAGGTGATCGGCGGCCCACCGATCCCGGCCCCGCACTGGAACCGCCAGAGAATCGCGCCGGTCTCGGCGTCGTGGGCATCGAGATGGCCGTCCTCCTCGCCGGAAAAAACGAGGCCGGAGGCGGTGGCCAGCGTCCCGCCGGAGAGGCGGCTGCCGCCCTTCACGGTCCACTTGATCGCCCCGCCCCGGGCGAGATCCACGGCCGTGAGGGTGCTGAAGCTCGGCTCGCCCTTCGCCTCGGCGGTCTCGGTGTAGCGGATCGCCGGGCGGTCGCCGGCGGCGGGCACGGTCCTGACCACGTAGGTGGTCGCTCCGTGACGGACCTGCGCGAAGGCGGTGCCGCCGCGGGGGTCGTAGGCCACCGGATGCCACGAGATCGCCCCGAGGGGACCCGGGCTCACCACGGTGCCGGCCTCGGTCGGCGGGGCGTAGAGGTTCTTCTGTGCGATCAGCGGCTCGGACCGCGCCAGGAGCTTTCCGGTGCTGCGGTCGTGGACGTAGAGCCATCCGGTCTTCGAACCCTGCGCCACGGCCTTGACCGGCCCCTGCGGCGTCGGCTGATCGAGGAGGAAGGGCGGGCTCGCCACGTCGTAGCCCCACTCGTCGTGGGGCACCTGCTGGTAGTACCAGCGCAATTGCCCGGTGCGGACGTCGAGGGCGACGAGGCTCATGGTGTAGAGGTTGTCGCCCGGCCGCGAGAGGCCGAAGTTCTGCGGCGCCGGATTGCCGGTGCCGACATAGATCAGGCCGAGATCCCGGTCGTAGGCCGGGGTCATCCAGAGCGAGCCGCCGCCCACCCGCCAGGCCTCCGGATGGGCCGGAGCGGCGGCTTTCTCGGCGGCGATGTCCCGGTGCAGGGGCACGCCGTCCGGCGTGGTCGCGGAGAAGGCGCCCTCCCAGCCGTCGGCCTTCGTGACGTACCAGCGCCAGCGCTCGGCGCCCGTGGCGGCATCGTAGGCGGCGAGCCAGCCGCGGCGGCCATAGCCGCCCTCGATGCCCACCACCGCGCCGCCGTCGAGGCCACCCTTGGCGTCCTCCACGTGCAGACCGTAGCCCGCGCCGGCCACGCCGACGATGACGAGGCCGTCGGCCACCAGGGGCGGCATCTTGAAGCCGAGGCGGCTCGACCCCTGGACGGCGCCGGCCCCGAGCCGGTCCGCCAGGGCCGAGGCGGTCTCGGACTCGCCCTCCTCCGGGCGCACGGCCTCATGGTCCCACAGGACCTTGCCGGTGGCGGCGTCGAGGGCGATCACCCGCCCGTCCATGGTGGCCTCGAAGACCTTGCCGCCGGAGACCGCGACGCCGCGGTTCGAGGGCGGCCCGAAGATCTTCTCGGTGCGCGCCTTGTGGGTATAGGTCCACAGCACCCGCCCGCTGCGGGCATCGAGGGCGGCGACGTGGTTCTGGGTGGTCGAGACGTAGAGCGTCCCGTCCACCATCACGGGCTCGGCCTGGAAGTAGCCGGTGATGCCGGTCTGGAAGATCCAGGCCGGGCGCAGGGCCTTCACGTTGCCCCGGTCGATCGCGGTGAGCGGCGAGAAGTGCTGGTTGGTGTGGTCGCGTCCGAACATCGGCCAGTCGTCGGCCGCCCGGGCCGCGCCGGGCAGGCTCGCGATCAGGAACGCGGCCAGGCCGCGGCGGAACGTGTTCGACATGGGCATTCCTCACCTGGGTCGCCCCGTGACCGGGCGATCCGCAGCAGATCTTCCGACGGGAACGCGCCGGCTCAGCCCGTTGTGCCCGGGCGCGTCGCCCCGGCGAGCCGGGCGGGGGTGTCGGCCGCCCCCATGGATTCCGCCAGCGACGCGGCGGTCTGGCCGGAGGCGTCCCGGACATCCGGGTCGGCACCGTGGGCGAGCAGCAGGTCGACGATCTCGGTGCGGTTGAACATCGCCGCCGTCATCAGCGCCGTGCGGCTGCCCGTTCCGGTGCCGTCCACCCGGGCCCCGTGGGCGAGGAGCAGGCCCACGATGGCGATGTCTCCCTTGAAGGCGGCGCCGGCGAGCGGCGTCTGGCCCCGGTCGTTGGCGAGTTCCGGATCGCCGCCATGCTCCAGGATCACCCGCGTCGCCTCGGCCTGCCCGTTATAGGCGGCGAGCATCAGCAGGCTGTCGCCCTTGTCGTTGCGCAGGTTCGCCGGCAGGCCCTGCCCGAACAGCTCCGCGAGGTCCTCCGCATGGCCCAGGCGGGCGTATTGGAAGACCCGGGCCGCGAAGGCCAGGGTCTCGGCGTCGAGTTCGGGTTTGGGCGGGCTCTCGGGGTCCATCGGTGCGTCCGGTCTCGGGATGCGGCAGTGATCCCGCCCGGAACCTAGCTCCGTTCGGCCCGGTGTCGAGGAACGGAGATGCGAATCTCGATCGTGCCGTCGTTCAGAACCCGTGCCGGTCGAGGGTCTCGCGCAGGACTGCGATCGGGATCGCGTAGTCGGACTGCATGCCGAGGTCCGGCGCGACGCTGTCGCCGTGGATCGAGACGTAGCGGCCGCCCACGAGGCCGGCGAGGTCGAGGAAGAAGTCGTCGAGCATGTCCTGGTTGGTCAGCATCAGGCAGCGCACGCCCGGCTCGGAGAAGGCGAGGTTGCTGAGGGCGGCCCCCATGCCGCCGATCACGAAGCGCGCGGCGGCGAAGATCTGGACCTGGCGCACGAAGGACTCTTCCTCCGGGTGCACCGTGCGGTAGCCGCGCTCCGCCAGCACGGCGACGACCTCCGCCTCGTTGACGAGCCGCCGGCGGGCGTTGCGGTTGCGGCTGACGTAGATCCGGTCCGGTAGGGGCTCGGGAGGTGGTCCGATCCTCCCGCGAAGCTCCCGTGCGGCGTCGATGACGAGGGGCGACTTGGTGATCGGCTGCAGGGTGATCGGGGTCGGATAGACGAGCTCCTCGAACAGGACCTCGCGCTGGGTCGTCCAGACGATCCTGTCCGCGCCGATGCCGAGGGCCTCGAGCGACTCCCGGTACAGCACCGCCATCGACGGAATGGCCTGGACGGTGACCTTCGCGCCGTCGAGAAGGCCGGCTCGGGCGGCCACGTGCAGGCGCGGCAGGCATTCGATGATCCAGTGCCCGTAATTCTCCGCCCAGAGCTGCCAGAGATGCACCGTGCGGCCGGCGATCCGACGCGGGCGCGGGAGAGTGTGGTGCACCGTGCCCGTGCCGTCGGGCGCCAGCGCCAGCGCGCCGAGATAGCCGGCGCGGTCACGATTGATCAGGCTCTCCTCGACCAGGGCGTCGCCCACCTGGACCAGGGCAGAGCCGAACACGAGCGCGTCCGGGAAGCGGTAGACCCGCGCCTCGGGCGGCGTCGCCTCGGAACCGGAGAAATGCGCCGCGAACGCCGCAATCCGTGGCGGCGCACCGATCAGCTCGGCCGTCGCCCGGCTGTAGCGCGGCGCATCGACCGGAACGGCCGGAGGCGCCGGGATCTCGGCCGCGTGCCGCAGGTGGATCGGCCGGGGCACCCCGTCCGGCTTGCCGACGATGCGGTAGCCGCCCCGGTGGAGAGGAGGCCCGCCGGCTGCGGCGAGCCGCCGGTGGAGGGCGCGTGCCGAGCGTTTGAAGGCGGACAGGCGTGCCCGCAGTAGTCCCGTCGTCTCCCGGATCGCGTAGACGCCGCCGCGCGCGAGCGCCGGGTAGAGGAGGACGAAGGCGCGTGCCCGCGCGGCGTCGGTGCCGGTGCGCTGATCGATGACGAGGCTCGGCCCGTGCACAGCGGCGAGCGCCCGCAGCCAGCGGCGGTCGGCGAAGCGGCCGCAGGCCACCTCCATGCCCGCCGGAGCCATGGCCGAAAGGTCCGGATTCTCGGTGGCGAGACAGATCGGTGCCGCGATGAAGCGCCGGCCGAACGCCTCGAGTTCCGGATCGAGGTGATCGCACAGGACCAGGATCGCGCTCGGCTGGATCGCCATGGCGAGGACGGCCGGAACCGCCGCGAGGCGCGATAAATCGCCCCGTGCGGCACTCCCTGCCCCGGCGGAGCGCAGGCGGGACCCGATCCGGCTCCGGCGCACCCTTTCCCAAGCGGCTGGTAGAAACCATACTTGCAGCATGTCGACTCCGAAGAAGCCACGCGCCGCGTCCGACCCAGCTCCCGACGCCGAGGTTCTGAACAGGAACGTCGAGGATTCCAAGGGCGCGGGGACCAAGACCTCCGGAACGAAGGCCTCCGGAACGAAGGCCTCCGCGCCGCGGACGCCGAACTCGAAGGCGTCGAAGCCTGAGCTCCAACCCCTCGACGAGCACCTGGCCGCGCTGCTCAGCCCGGCGCTGAACCGGAACCGCCTGCCGCCGGTCGAGCCGCCGGCCCCGCCGCGTCCGGGCCAGCCGAAGCCGGCGCGCGGACGCGCCAGATCTCCCGCGGCCTCGACCCAGGCGCCGGCGGCTCCGGACAAGAACTCCGGCATGGGCTTCGGCGAGGCGGCGCAGGCGACCTACGCCCATGGCGAGGCGGCCGACGTCGACCCGCGTCTCGCCCAGGCCCTCGGCCTGCGGGCGCCGGAGGACGGTCCGGTCCCGGAGGGCGCGGACCCGGTCGGATCGGCGCAGGACGGCGACACCTCGCTCGCCACGGACGGCGTCTCCGCCACGGTGGACGCGCTCTCGCGCCTCCTCACCGAGGGCAATCCGCTGTTCCGGGACGGCAAGACCTGGGTGCCGCACCGGCCGGACCGGCCCAAGAAGTCCGAGGGTGGCCTCGCCTTCACGCTGAAATCCGAGTTCGAGCCGGCCGGCGACCAGCCCCGCGCCATCGCCGAGCTGGTGGACGGCGTGCGCAAGGCCGAGCGCGACCAGGTGCTGCTGGGCGTCACCGGCTCCGGCAAGACCTTCACGATGGCCAAGATCATCGCCGAGACCCAGCGCCCGGCCCTGATCCTGGCACCGAACAAGACCCTGGCGGCGCAGCTCTACGGCGAGTTCAAGAGCTTCTTCCCCGACAACGCGGTCGAGTACTTCGTCTCGTACTACGACTATTATCAGCCCGAGGCCTACGTTCCGCGCTCGGACACCTTCATCGAGAAGGAATCCTCGATCAACGAGCAGATCGATCGGATGCGCCATGCCGCCACCCGCGCCCTGCTGGAGCGCGACGACGTCATCATCGTCGCTTCGGTCTCGTGCATCTACGGCATCGGTTCCGTGGAGACCTACACGGCGATGTCGTTCACGGTCTCGCTGGAGGAGAAGATCGAGCAGCGCCAGCTGATCGCCGACCTCGTGGCGCTGCAGTACAAGCGCATCCAGTCGGACTTCGCCCGCGGCACCTTCCGGGTCCGCGGCGACGTGATCGAGCTCTGGCCGGCCCACCTGGAGGACCGCGGCTGGCGCATCGGCCTGTTCGGCGACGAGATCGAGTCGATCACCGAGTTCGATCCGCTCACGGGCAAGAAGATCAACGACCTGAAGTTCGTGAAGGTCTACGCCAACTCGCACTACGTCACGCCGCGCCCGACCCTCCAGCAGGCGGTCAAGGGCATCAAGACCGAGCTGAAGCAGCGGGTCGACGAGCTGACCAAAATGGGCCGCCTGATCGAGGCGCAGCGCATCGAGCAGCGCTGCACCTTCGACATCGAGATGATCGAGGCCACCGGCGCCTGCAACGGCATCGAGAACTATTCGCGCTACCTGACCGGGCGAAAGCCCGGCGAGCCGCCGCCGACCCTGTTCGAGTACCTGCCCGACAACGCCATCGTCTTCACCGACGAGAGCCACGTCACGGTCCCGCAGATCGGCGGCATGTACAAGGGCGACTTCCGCCGCAAGGCGACCCTGGCCGAGTACGGCTTCCGCCTGCCCTCCTGCCTCGACAACCGCCCGCTGCGGTTCGAGGAATGGGACGCCATGCGCCCGCAATCGATCCACGTCTCGGCCACGCCCGCCAAGTGGGAGATGGAGCAGACCGGCGGCGTCTTCGCCGAGCAGGTCATCCGCCCGACCGGCCTCGTCGACCCGGTGATCGAGGTGCGTCCGGCGCGCTCTCAGGTCGACGACCTCCTCGGCGAGGTGCGCGAGGTGGCCCAGGCCGGCTACCGCACCCTGGTGACGACGCTGACCAAGCGCATGGCCGAGGACCTGACCGAGTACCTGCACGAGAACAGCGTCCGCGTGCGCTACATGCACTCGGACATCGACACCCTGGAGCGCATCGAGATCATCCGCGACCTGCGGCTTGGCGCCTTCGACGTGCTGATCGGCATCAACCTCCTGCGCGAGGGCCTCGACATTCCGGAATGCGCCCTCGTGGCCATCCTGGACGCCGACAAGGAGGGCTTCCTGCGCTCCGAGACCTCGCTGGTGCAGACCATCGGCCGCGCGGCCCGCAACGCGGATGCCCGCTGCATCCTCTACGCGGACCAGATCACCGGCTCGATGGAGCGGGCGATGGCCGAGACCGAGCGCCGGCGCCAGAAGCAGCTCGCCTACAACGAGGAGCACGGCATCACGCCGCAGAGCGTGAAGCGCGGCATCGCCGACATCCTCGACAGCGTCTACGAGCGCGACCACGTCCAAGTCGATACCGGGCTCGCAAAGAACGCCGTCACCATCGGCCACAACCTCAAGGCGGTCATGGCCGACCTGGAGAAGCGGATGCGCACGGCGGCCGCCGACCTCGACTTCGAGGAGGCCGCGCGCCTGCGCGACGAGCTCAAGCGCCTGCAGGCCACGGAGCTGCTGGTCTCGGACGATCCCATGGCCCGCCAGGGCGACGTCGAGCGCGAGGCCGGGCGCTTCGGCTCCAAGCAGAGCCGCATCTCGAAGCCGACCCTCGACAACATGGGGCCGGGCACCGACCGCGAATTGCCCGTGGGCGCTCCCGTCTGGCGGGAGCGGCCGAAGGCCCGCTCGACCCAGGGGCTCGGCGGCCAGAAGCCGAAATACAAGGGCGGAGGTGGGCGCAAGCGCGGCTGATCGCGGGGCGCGCCGGCTTATTGCCCGCGGGGGGACCGGAACCCATCGGCGGTGGCGGGGCTTGGTCCGGCATCCGACGTCCCCTCGCTCCCGGAGACCGTCCCATGAGCCGCCCTGCATCTCCCGGCGCTTCGCGTCCGGCCTTCAGGCCCCGCGCCGGCGGCGCCGTCACCGCCCTGTTCCTGTCCGGCCTCGCCCTCTCGGGCGCCGTCGGCCTGCTGGTCGGGCCCGTGAGCCTGCGCCCGGCCACCGCGCAGTCGGTGGCCAACCCCAACGACCAGCCGACCCCCGGCACCCTGCCGGGCCGCGACAATGCGGCGGGCGCGGCCGAGCGGCCGACCGGTCAGGTCGCGCCGCCGAAGGCGATCTCCGCCACCACCGCCGTCACGGCCTCGGACGCCAAGCCCGGCGCGCGCACCAATCCGCTGGATCACCTCCCGGCGAAGGACCGGGCCGGCACAGGCGGGACCCGCCGCGACTAGGATACGGTTCCATCGTCAACACAGGGGAGAAGCGCAATGGGTCTGCTCGATCAAGTCATCGGCGGCGTGCTCGGTCAGGTGCTCGGCGGCGGCCGAGAGTCTGAGCGGGGCGACGACCGCGGCCATGGCGGCGGCGGGGGCGGCATGCTCGGCGGCGCGATGTCGCCGATCGTGCAGGCACTGCTGATGCTGCTGATGTCGAAGGGGGCCGGCGGCCTCGGCGACCTCCTCGGCGGCGGCCATCGCGGTGAGTCGCAGGCGCCGCGCGGCGGCGACGACGGCGACATCGGCGGCTTCGGCCAGGACCGCGGTCCGGGTGCGGGTTCCGGCTACGGCCGCGACACGCGCGACGATGCCCCGCCCCTGCCCGGCCGCGAGGGCGACTTCAGCGACCTCTCCGGCATGCTCGACGGCCCGGGCGACAACGGCCAGGCCCCGGGCGACCGCAGCGCCGGTGCCGGACCCTATGCCCATCTCGACCACGAGGCGCCGGACGGACGCAGCGGACTCGACGGGTTGATCGACCGCTTCCAGCGCGGCGGCCTCGGCGACGTCATGGAATCCTGGATCGGGCATGGCGAGAACCGGCCGGTGGCCCCCGACCGCCTCGCCGACGCCCTCGGCCCCGAGACCGTGAACGCCCTGGAACAGCGCACCGGACTGAATCGCAACGACCTGCTGTCGCAACTCGCCCAGGCCCTGCCCCAGGTGATCAACGGGCTGACCCCGCAGGGCCGGCGGCCCACCGGCGAGGATGTGCGGGGCTGGTGACCGGCCCTCAGCCCGGGCCGAAGCGCATCCCGGGCTCGTAGAGCCGGAAGGTGTTGCGGCCCGCGTCCTTGGCTTGGAACAGGGCGAGGTCGGCGTTGCGGCACAGGAGGTCGGGATCCGTCCCGTCCTGCGGCGCTACGGCGACGCCGATGCTGACGCCCACCGTCACGGCGCTGCCTTCCAGCGCGATCGGCTGGGACACGACCTCGATCAGACGCTGCGCCAGGGTGCGGATGCTGCCGACCACCAGCGGGCCGGTCTGGATGATCATGAACTCGTCGCCGCCGATGCGTGCCACCGTGTCCTCGGCGCGGACCAGTCCACGCAGGCGGGCGGCCACCGCGCAGAGCAGCGCGTCGCCGGCCTGGTGTCCGAGGGTGTCGTTGACGGACTTGAAGCGGTCGAGGTCGAGGCAGAGCACCGCGAAATTGGCGCCGCGGCGGTGGCTCATGCCTAGTTCCTGGACCAAGCGCTCGCGGAACAGGGTCCGGTTCGCCAAGTCGGTCAGGGCGTCGTGGCGCGCCATGTGGGCGATCTGGAACTCCGCCTCCTTACGGGCGCTGATGTCGCGCACGGCCGCCACGTAACCGGTCGCACGCCCGCCCCCGGAATCGTAGGTGAGGTTGAAGTTGACCTCCACCCAGATCCAGTTGCCGTCCTTGCGGCGGTAGCGCTGGGTCGACACCGCCCGGGTGATGCGCCCGGCGCACAGGTCGTCCAGCAGCCGGCCGTAGGCCTCGGCATCGGCCGGATGGACCTGATCCAGGGGCTTCGTGCCGATCAGCTCCTCCGCCTCGCAGCCGAGGAGGGTGCGGGAGGCGGGCGAGACGTAGCGGCGCACGGTGTCGAGCGTCGCCCAGATTACCATGTCGGAGCTGTTCTCGGCGAGCAGGCGGTAATGCGCCTCGCGTTCCCGCAGCTTCGACTTGGCCCGGTGCAGGCTCAGCTGGGCGACGACGACGGAGGCGAGGTCCTGCAGCCGGCTGCGGTCCTCGGGCGTGAACTGGCGCGGCACATGATCGAGGACGCAGAGGATGCCGACCCGCAGGCCGGCCTCGGTGACAAGGGGCGCCCCGGCATAGAAGCGCACGTGCGGCGCATTCATCACGAGGGGGCTGTCGCGGAAGCGCGGGTCGGCGCGGGCGTCCTCCACCACGAACACGGCGTCCGACAGGATGGCGTAGTTGCAGAAGGCGCCCTCGCGCGTCGTCTCGTCGAGATCGAGCCCGCACTTGGCCATGAAGCGCTGGTGATCCGCCGCGACGAGGGAGACGTAGGAGATCGGCATGCCGAACAGGGCCGCTGCCGTCCGGCAGATGGCGTCGAAATGCGGCTCCGGTTCGGAATCGAGGATATCGAGATCCCGCAGGGCCTTGAGGCGATCGGCTTCGGTATGCGCGATGGGGTCCATGGGTGCCCTGGATTCGAGCGGATCGGCCGGCGCTTTCAGACCGGCCCCGCATCCCCTCGGAGGCGGAGCCGGCCGAGTTGTCGCGGCCGAATGCTTTCATCTTGTGGTTGGACGAACAGTCTTCCGAAGATCCGGCCGCCTGTTCGTCGAAAATCACCCTGGCAGCTAATTATCAAATGAGCTTTAACGGCTCACGTCCGCCGAATTGCCGAACGCGCGGCGGCGCCATCACTGTCCACTGCTATTTTGCGGGGCGGGTCTGACAAGTCGCACAGAAGAATGTCGACCGGCCCGACTGGACGATCCTCTCGATTACACCAGTACATCCTTTGGCGCTGCAAGCATGTCCGACCCGGTCATAGACCCGGAAGGCATGCTGGAAGGCGCCGCTGCCACCGTCCGTATGGGCGTAATCGCGCAGGGTCGAGCCGCCGGCCGCCACGGCCTCGGTCAGGACCTTGCCGATCACCCGGGCCAGGCGCCGGGCCTTCGGGGTCGGCGTCCCGTCGGCCTTGGCGAGGAGGCCGGCCCGCATCTCGGGATGCAGGCCCGCCCGGTGCAGGGCCTCGCAGACATAGATGTTGCCGAGGCCGGCGATGAGGCGCTGGTCGAGGAGGGCGGCCTTCAACGGCGTGATCCGGTTGCGGAACAGGCGCGCGACGGCCTCCGGCGTCAGGGCCTCGCTCAGGGGCTCGATGCCCATGCCGGCGAAGTGGCGACTCGCGCCGAGGGCGGGGGTGGCCACGAGATCCATGAAGCCGAAGCGCCGGACGTCGTTGTAGGTCACGGTCGACCCGTTCGACATCGCCATCACGACGTGGTCGTGCTTGGCGTTGCCCTGCGCGCCTTCGAGATAGAAGTCACCCGGCGACAGGTTGCGTCCGTCCGGCAGTGCCACGTCGAAGCGCCCGCTCATGCCGAGATGCATGATCAGCGACTCCCCGGAATCGAGGCCGGCCACGAGGTACTTCGCTCGCCGGGCGAGATCCGTCACGGTGCGGCCCTCGAGGCGCTCGGCGAACCGGTCGGGGAACGGGAAGCGCAGGTTCGGCCGCCGCAGGATGACCCGGCTGAAGCGCGCACCCACCAGGGCGGGGGCGAGGCCCTGACGTACGGTCTCGACTTCGGGAAGTTCCGGCATGGCGTCCTTTACCGCTCGCGGGGGCGTTTTCCACCCAGATGGGCATGGCCGGGGTCGCCAGCCATGGGGGGGCGGCGCTCGACGAAGACGCTTCGTCGCCTCAGTCTCACGTTGTGCAATCATAAGTTGATTAATAATTCGAGGTATTACACGCAGGGTGGTACGGCCGATCGCGCATCGCGTCTTGCTGCGAGGGCCATGCGTCAGGAGTAACACCGTGATCCTGTCCAGGTGTCGGCCCTGACCCTGCTGCGGCAATCCTCTGCACAGACCTCGCTCGGCGCGTTGAATCTCGGCCGCGACGGCCGCCTGTCACCCTCAAGGGGCATCGGCGCGGAGCCCACCGCCGCCGAGGCCAGCGCCGCCCTCTTCGGGGTGAACCGGCCCGATCCCGCCAAGGAGATGGTCGCGCGCCTGAACCGTGTCGGGGAGCTCCTCGGCATCGAACGCGATGCCTACGCCCCGCGATCGAGCTTCCTGTCGGCGGTCGAGGACGCCTTCCGGGAGACGAGGGCCCATCCGGACGACCCGGCCAGAATCGCCGGGAGCGCCGGGCGCCGGCATCTCGATGCCGCCACCGTCGGGGTGCTGAAGCAGGAGAAGACGGCCGGCACGCTCGTCGAGCTCATCGAGAAGGTCCTTGGCCTCGATCGCCTCGGCCTGTCCCTGGCCGAGGTGATCACGGCGGGCAAGGACCCCGGCTCGGGCGCGGCGAGCGCGGTGCCCGCGGTCCCGTTCCGCGCGATGCTGGAGGCCCGGGCCCGAATCACCTCCGACGATCCGGGCCTGTACCATCCGGGCAATGCCATCCGCCGGGCGGCCGCGTCGTCCGGGAGAACCCGACCTGCGCGATCGAGCCTGATGGCACTCTCGACACGGCTTCGCTATGGAGACGGCCATGGAGACGCCCATGGCCACCGACGAGACCACCGATTTCGGCTTCGAGAGCGTCGCGCTCGACGAGAAGCAGGGCCGCGTCGACGACGTCTTCCGCTCCGTCGCCAAGCGCTACGACCTGATGAACGACCTGATGTCGGGCGGCCTCCACCGCGCCTGGAAGTCGCACCTCATCTCGATGCTGCGGCCGCCGCGCAACCGGCCCTTCCACCATCTCGACGTGGCCGGCGGCACCGCCGACATCGCCTTCCGCGCCCTGGAGGCCGGCGGCCCCGCGACGCACACCACGGTGCTCGACATCAACGAGGCGATGCTGCGGGTCGGCGCCGAGCGGGCGGGCGACCGCTTCACCGGGCGCATCGACTTCGTCACGGCCAACGCCGAGGCGCTGCCGCTGCCGGCGGAGCGGTTCGACGCCTACACCATCGCCTTCGGCATCCGGAACGTACCCCGGATCGACCGGGCGCTCGCCGAGGCGCATCGGGTGCTGAAGCCCGGCGGCCGGTTCCTCTGCCTGGAATTTTCGAAGGTCGACCTGCCGGTGCTCGACCGGATCTACGACGCCTACTCGTTCCACGTGATCCCGCGCCTCGGCGCCCAGGTCGCCGGCGACGCGGATTCCTACCGCTACCTCGTGGAATCGATCCGCAAGTTCCCCTCCCCCGGGCGCTTCGCCGGCATGATCGAGGCGGCCGGGTTCCGCCACGTCAGCCACCGGCCGCTGACGGGCGGCATCGTGGCGATCCATTCGGGCTGGAAGGTCTCGTGACGGCGGTGTCGGCACCGCCCCTCCGCACCATGCCCGGGACGGTCTGATGCTCGGCGGCTTCGTCCATCTCTTCCGCGGCGCCCATGTCGGCTACGTGCTCGCCCGCGAGGGCGCGCTGGCCCTCGTCGATTCCGCCGAGCTGCCGCCGCACCTGCGCCTGGTCCTGCGGCTCGGCCGCATGCTGGAGCGCCCGGGCCTCGGGGCCGGCGCCGGACCGTTGCAGCGGGCCCTGACCCGCCTCGGGCCGAGCTACGTCAAGTTCGGCCAGTTCCTCGCGACCCGGCCCGACATCGTCGGCATGCTGGCGGCGCGCGATCTCGAGACCCTTCAGGACCGCGTCCCGCCGTTCCCGCAGGAGACCGCGATCCGCCTGGTCGAGGCGGCGCTCGGCAAGCCGGTGGCGCATCTCTTCGTCTCGTTCAGCCCGCCGATCGCGGCGGCCTCGATCGCGCAGGTCCACAAGGCCCATGTCCTCGACGCCGACGGCACCGAGCGGGTGCTGGCGATCAAGATCATGCGCCCGGGCGTGCGCGAGCGCTTCCAGCGCGACCTCCAGGTCATGCGCTTCATGGCCCGCGTGGTGCACGTGCTGTCGCCCAAGGCCGAGCGCCTGCGCCCCCGCGAGGTGGTGGAGATCCTCGCCCGCTCGGTGATGATGGAGATGGACTTCCGGCTCGAGGCCGCCGCGATGTCCGAGCTCGCCCAGAACACGAGGGACGACGCGGATTTCCGCGTGCCCAGGCCCGACTGGGAACTGACCGCCCGCGACGTGCTGGCCAGCGAGTGGATCGAGGGCATCCGGCTCAACGACCGCGCCGCCATCGAGGCGGCCGGGCACGATGCGAAGGCCCTCGGCCGGGCGGTGATCCAGTCCTTCCTGCGCCATGCCATCCGGGACGGCTTCTTCCACGCCGACATGCATCCCGGGAACCTGTTCATCGACCCGACCGGCACCCTGGTGGCCGTCGATTTCGGCATCATGGGCCGGCTCGGGCACATGGAGCGGCGCTTCCTCGCCGAGATCCTGCTCGGCTTCATCCTGCGCGACTACAAGCGCGTGGCCCAGGTGCATTTCGAGGCGGGCTACGTTCCGGCGCACCATTCGGTCGAGGATTTCGCCCAGGCGATCCGGGCGATCGGCGAGCCGATCCACCAGCGCAAGGCCGACGAGATCTCGATGGCCAAGGTGCTGACCCTGCTGTTCGACATCACCGCCCTGTTCGACATGAGCACCCGCACCGAACTGGTGATGCTGCAGAAGACCATGGTGGTGGTCGAGGGCGTCGCCCGCTCCCTCGATCCGCAGCTCGACATGTGGACCGGGGCCGAGCCGGTGGTGCGCTCCTGGATCGCCCGCAACCTCGGTCCCGTGGGCCGGGTCGAGAGCCTCGGCCGCGCCGCCCTCACCATCACCGACGTGGTCTCGGACATCCCCGACCTCGCCCAGCGCCTGCGCCGCATCCTGGTGCGCCTCGACGAGGCCGGCTCGGGTGACGGCAACCGCCTCGACGCCTTCGCGCGGTCCGAGCGCCGGCGCGCGATCTGGTCGACGGTGGCCCTGTGGGGCATCGCCATCGGTGCGCTGGTGATGGCGTTCCGCTAGCCTGTGCCGACCCGGCAGGCCGCATCGAAGGGTTCCGGACCATGACCCGCCCGCTCCAGAATCGCCGCGTTCTCCTCGTCATCGGCGGCGGCATCGCCGCCTACAAGGCGCTGGACCTGATCCGGCGCCTGCGCGAGCGCGGCGCGCAGGTGCGCCCGCTCCTGACCAAGGGCGCCCAGGAATTCGTGACCCCCCTGGCGGCGGCAGCGCTCGCCGGCGAGCGCGCGCATACCGATCTGTTCGACCGGGCCGAGGAAGCCGATATCGGCCACATCAAGCTGGCGCGGGATGCCGACGCCATCGTGGTCGCCCCCGCCACCGCCAGCCTGATGGCCCGCATGGCCACGGGCGATTCGTCCGACCTCGCCGCCACGGTGCTGCTGGCCACCACCCTGCCGATCCTAATCGCGCCGGCGATGAACGTGCGGATGTGGCAGCACCCCGCCACGCAGCGCAATCTCGCGACCCTGCGCGGTGACGGCGTCCGGGTGGTCGGCCCCAACGAAGGGGCCATGGCCGAGGCGGAGTTCGGCCCCGGCCGCCTCGCCGAGCCGGCCGAGATCGCCGATGCGGTCGAGGCGATGCTGGCCGAGACCCGTCCGGCCTCCGGCTTCGGCTTCCTGGCGGGGCGCGGTGCGACCGCCGAGGCGGCGTTAGGCCCGCTGGCCGGCCGGCGTGTGCTCGTCACCTCGGGTCCGACCCACGAGCCGATCGACCCGGTGCGCTACCTCGCCAACCGGTCCTCCGGGCGCCAGGGCCACGCCATCGCCGCCGCCGCCGCCGCCGCCGGGGCAACCGTGACCCTGGTCTCCGGCCCGGTGGCGATCCCCGATCCGCCGGGCGTGCGGGTCGTGGCGGTCGAGACCGCCCGCGAGATGCTGGCGGCCGTGGAGGCCGCGCTCCCGGCCGACCTCGCGGTCTTCGCCGCGGCGGTGGGCGACTGGCGCCCGGCCGAGACCCGCGACTCCAAGATCAAGAAGGACGGCGCCGCGCCGGCGCCCCTCGCCCTGGTGGAGAACCCCGACATCCTCGCCACCATCGCGGGGCGTTCGGCCGGACGCCCGCGCCTCGTGGTCGGCTTCGCGGCCGAGACCGACACGATCTTGGACAATGCCCGCGCCAAGATCGCCCGCAAGGGCTGCGACCTCCTCGTCGCCAACGACGTTTCGCCCGCCGGCGGGGTGATGGGGGGCAGCGCCAACACCGTCCACCTCGTCGCCCGCGACGGCACCGTCGAGACCTGGCCGACCCTCGACAAGGACGAGGTCGGACGCCGCTTGATCCGGCACTTCGCCGCCCTGCTCGACGCCTGATCCACCGGCGTCCGGAAAAGCCGGCGGAGCCGATCCCGCGCTCGCGCGTTAAGGCTTGACTAACGTCTCCCGCCGCATCATTTCGGCGTCGTTCGCACGTGCAGCACAGATGGCTGTCCGCGCGGCTCCACAGGAACTCCCGACCCTAATGCCCAGCGACAGTAGTCGATGGACCGCGCCGCCGATGGCCCTCCGCGAGACCCGCGCCTGATCGCCTGATCGGGCTCGCCCGCGACCGGCCCCCGATGGCCCGGTCGAACGAGGTGAGCCGATGACCTTCTCGAATGCCCTTCCACGCCTGCGCGGCGCCGTGGCGCCCGTGCGGATCCTGAGCTTCCGACGGGCGGACGGCGCGACGCCGGTGCGCGTCAAGGCGCGCCGCCCGAAAACCCGCAAGGCGGGCTCGGGCGATGCCAACGTCGCCCTGATCATGGCCGTTATGATGACCCTGGTCTTCGGGCCGGTGATCGGCGTGCACCTGATCGCCGCCTACGCTCCCAGCGCCCCGGCCTCCGACGTGGCCGCCCGCACCACCGGTGCGACGCTGCCGCCGGGCTGAGCGCCCGACACCTTCCGCGCGACGGCGGGGATCGGGCCTCCGCGTCAGTCCCGCGCCGCCTCCCGTTCCGCCGACAGCTCCGCCTCGGCCGCCATGATGCTGCGCACTGCCGGGCGCCCTTCGATGCGGGCAAGATAGGCCAGGATCGCGGGCTCCTCCGGAACGAGCTTGAAGCGGGTGGTCCAGCCGAGGGCGGCGCCCCAGAGCACGTCGGCGGCCGAGTGCCGCTCGCCGAGGAGGTAGGGACCCGGCGTCAGGGCATCCACCACCGCCTTCAGCACCGCATCGAAATCGCCGTAGGGCGACATCGCCCTCGGACCGGGCTCGCGCTGCAGCGCCCGGTCGACCACCGCCGGCTCGAAGCTCGAACCGTAGAAGACCATCCAGCGCAGGTAGGGCCCGCGCAGCGGATCGCCGATCGGCGGGGCGAGACCGCGCTCAGGAAACAGGTCGGCGAGGTAGAGGTAGATCGCCGCCTGCTCGGTGATCAGGGCCTCGCCGTGGCGCAGGGCCGGAACCTTCCCCAGGGGATTGACCCGAAGATAGGCCGAGTGCCGCCCCTGTCCCGAGCCGAGGTCGAGCACCTCCAGCCTGTGCGGCGCGCCGAGCTCTTCGAGCAGGATGCGCACCCCGGAGGAGCGCGTCCGGGGCGCGTGGTAGAGGGTGAGGTCGGTGTCCAAGGTCGGCTCCCGGCGAATCGGTCCGCGCGCAGGCTTTCCGCATGGACCCGCGCCGTCAATCGCGCCGGGCCGCCAAGGCCTCCGCCAGCAGGCACAGGATCTCGAAGGCGAGGGTGGCTCCGGCCAGGGCCGTCAGCCCGGAGGGGTCGAGGGGTGGGGCGACCTCGACCACATCGGCGCCGACGAGGTCGAGGCCGCGCAGGCCGCGCACGATCTGCAGCGCCTCGCGGGAGGTGAAGCCGCCCATCTCGGGCGTGCCGGTGCCGGGGGCGTAGGCGGGATCGAGGGCGTCGATGTCGAAGCTCAGATAGGTCGGCGCGTCACCGACGACGGCGCGGGCCTCGGCGAGGACGGATGCCAGGCCGCGCTCGATCACCGCCTCCATGGGCACGATGCGCACGCCCCGGGCCAGGGCCCAATCGAGTTCGTCCGCCGAATCGACGCTGCCGCGCAGGCCGATCTGCACCATCCGCCGCGGATCGAGGACGCCGTCCTCGATGGCGCGGCGGAACGGGGTGCCGTGGGTCAGGCGCGTGCCGTCGTATTGCCCGTCGTCGGTGTCGCTGTGGGCGTCGACGTGGATCAGGCCGACGGGCCGTGTCCGCCCGAGGGCGCGCAGCACCGGATAGGTGACGAAGTGGTCGCCCCCCACCGAGAGGGGCACGATGCCGGCCTCGGCCAGGGGCCGGTGGAAGGCCTCGATCGCCCGGGCCGTGGCCGCCACGTCGATGGGATTGACCGGCACGTCGCCGAGATCGGCGCAGGCGGCGAGATCGTAGGGGGCGATGCCCGTGGCGGCGTTGCGGGCGCGGGTTCCGGTCGAGGCGTCGCGTACGCCGCGCGGACCCAGGCGGGCGCCGGGCCGGTTGGTGGTCGCGCCGTCGAAGGGAATGCCGACGAGACCGATATCGATTCGCCCCGGCGCCTCCGCGGGATCGACGAGGGGCAGGCGCATGAAGCTCGCGAGGCCCGAGAAGCGCGGCGTCGCCATGCCCGAGAGCGGCCGGTGCCGCGCGATCCGTGCCTGGTCCGCCTCGCTCAGCATGGGGTGTCCTCGTGACTCGGGGTGGCGCTGGGGCGGCCCCGGCTTTCCCGCCGGGCCGACGACGGCACGATGACGTTCCGTTGACGGATCGGCAACGCGTGGCTATAGAGCCCACATCGCCGACGGGCGCGCACACCGCGATCGTCGGCTTCGCCATTGCCCGAACAACCTGCACGCGATCCACCGACACTTCAGCCCGCGGGCTCGTCGCGATCGCCTCAAACGTGACGAGGATGCCCCATGGCCAACACCGTGTCGGCCAAGAAAATGACCCGCAAGATTGCGAAGCGCACCGCGGTCAACCGCTCGCGTCGCAGCCGTATGCGCACCTTCGTCCGCAAGGTCGAGGAGGCCATCGCCGCCGGTGATCAGTCGAATGCGCTGACCGCCCTCCGCGCCGCCGAGCCCGAGATCATGCGGGCCGCCCAGCACGGCATCGTGCACAAGAACAACGCCTCCCGGAAGGTCTCGCGCCTCGCCGCGCGGGTGAAGGCGCTCGCCGCCTAAGCCACTCTTCCCCACGAGACGCGAAAAAAGCCCGGCAGCGATGCCGGGCTTTTTTTGTTTCGGCCTTCCGGCCGGGGTCGCGGGCGATGGGGCATCCGGGCTTTGGGGCGTGCGCTGCCCGGCCGGCCCGCGGGTCGTCTTCGGGCAACAGGCCGCACAATTGCGAAGGACTCCCGAATCAGGACGGTTTCGGTGATAAGGCGTTAACGCTAATCGAAATCTGTTTTGTTGCGACCGATCGGGGCCGAGTGTAGCTTAACGATGTGTCACGATGAACCAGCAAATTCCACCTGACTCCGAGTCCAGAGCGAATCGTCCACAAGGTGGGCTCGCCGGCTGGACTCTGGCGGTGAACCCCAGGCCGGAATTGCTGCAATTTTTGCTATCCCCGTAAGTCCCGTTGTTAGGAGAACCGTAGCTTATTGTTGATAGGCTTGCTTCATCGACAAAAGCCACTCCAGAGCCTGTTGACTCTGGCCCGGCAATATGGGTCTCGCGAATACCTCGCGGGGCGCGACGACAGTCAAGTGTGCGTACGTACCGGTGGCGGCTCTCCGCTCTCGGCACGAGGAGAGCGATGATGCATGTCGACGGAAGCGTGTCCGGCAATGCCGAGATGGGCATGAGCGGCGTGAGCGGTCCCGATACGGTGGCTGCCTGGGCCCGGGTGAAGCGTCGCCTGCGGGCGGAGCTCGGCGAGGATGTCTTCGCGAGTTGGTTCGCCCGGCTCGAACTGGTGGAGGTCCTGGACGGAACCGCCCGCCTCACGGTGCCGACCCGATTCCTTAAGAGCTGGATCGAATCCCACTATCTCGACCGGGTGCTGAACACCTTCCGCAGCGAGGTCGAGACCGTTTCGCGCCTCGACGTCTCGGTCCGCGGCCCCTCTGCCGCCGCCCGCCCCGTCCCGAGCGCGCCCAAGACGGCGAGCAGCCCCGCGAGCCCGCTGGCCCGCCTGCAATCCGTCAACGCCGCCTTGCCGTCGCACGGCGACGCGACCGGCGCCTCCGAGAACGAGTCGGCCCCCGCCCATCGCGGCGACGCCGGCGGCGACCTCAACGGCGCCCCCCTCGACAACCGGCTGACCTTCGCGAGCTTCGTCGTCGGCCGCTCGAACGCCCTGGCCCATGCCGCCGCCGAGCGCGTCGCCCGCCACGATGGACAGGGTGCGCTCTACAACCCGCTCTACTTCCATGCCGGCGTCGGCCTGGGGAAGACCCACCTCCTGCACGGCATCGGCCACGCCGCCCGTGAATCCGGCCGCCGGGTGATCTACCTCACCGCCGACCGCTTCATGTACGGCTTCGTCAACGCCCTGAAGACCCAGAACGCCCTCGCCTTCAAGGAACGCCTGCGGGCGATCGACCTGCTCATCCTGGACGACGTGCAGTTCATCCAGGGCAAGTCGATCCAGGCCGAGTTCGGCCACACCATCAACGCCCTGATCGATGCCGGCCGCCAGGTCGTCGTCGCTTCGGACCGGCCGCCCACCGAGCTCGAAGCCCTGGAGGAGCGCGTGCGCTCGCGCCTCGCCGGCGGCCTCGTGGTCGAGATCGGCAGCCTCGACGAGCAGCTGCGCACCTCGATCCTGTCGGCGCGTCTCGCCGCCGTGCAGGTCTCGCATCCGAACTTCGAGGTCTCGCCCACGGTGGCGACCTACGTCGCCCGGGCCATCACGGCCAACGGCCGCGACCTCGAGGGCGCCGTGAACCGGCTCCTGGCGCACGCCACCCTCACGGGCACCGCCGTGACCATGGAGACCGCCGAGACCGCCATTCGCGACCTCGTGAAGAACCGCGAGCCCAAGCGCATCAAGATCGAGGACATCCAGAAGCTGGTGGCCTCGCGCTACAACGTCTCGCGCTCCGATATTCTGTCCGAGCGGCGCACCGCCGCCGTGGTCAAGCCGCGCCAGATCGCGATGTACCTGTCCAAGGTGCTCACCCTGCGCTCGCTGCCCGAGATCGGCCGCCGCTTCGGCGGGCGCGACCACACCACGGTGCTGCACGCCGTGCGCAAGATCGACAAGCTGATCGGCGAGGACAACGTGCTGAACGACGAGGTCGAGCTCCTGAAGCGCATGCTGCAGGATTGAGGCGCGCCGGGGCGCCGCGGGTCGCCGCGACGCCCCGAATCATCTGCGGGATAGCCGGCCTCTCGCACTTGCGTTCGCCGGGAGGCTTCGCCAAGTTCAGCGGCCACGGTGCCAGGGCGCACGCGGGACCGGAGCGCGTCGATCGCGCGCCTCCCGGCGACGCCCGACGAGAGACCACGAGTTCAGACCATGAGAGTCACTGTCGAGCGTGCGGCCCTCCTTCGGTCGCTCGGCCACGTGCACCGCGTGGTGGAGCGGCGCAACACGATCCCGATCCTCTCCAACGTGCTTCTGCGCTGCCACGCGGACGGCCTCGAACTGAAGGCCACCGACCTCGACATCGAGGTCACGGAGACGATTCCCGCCGACGTGGTGGATGCCGGCGCGACCACGGTGCCGGCGCACGTGATCTACGACATCGTCCGCAAGCTGCCGGACGGCGCCCAGGTCTCCCTGGAGACCAGCGGTGAGACCGGCCAGATGACGATCCGCTCCGGCCGCTCGCGCTTCTCCCTCGGCGCCCTGCCCGAGGGCGATTTCCCCGATCTCGCCGCCGGCGAACTGCCGACCCGCTTCGTCATCGCCGCGGCGGATCTGAAGCGCCTGATCGAGAAGACGCAGTTCGCGATCTCCACCGAGGAGACGCGCTACTACCTCAACGGCATCTACCTCCACACCATCGAGGTCGACGGCGCCCTGCGCATGCGCGGCGTCGCCACCGACGGCCACCGCTTGGCCCGGGTCGAGATCGAGGCGCCCGAGGGCAGCCGCGACATGCCGGGCATCATCGTGCCCCGCAAGGCGGTCGCCGAGATCATCAAGCTGGTCGAGGATGGCGGCGAGAGTGTCGAGATCGACCTGTCGCCGGCCAAGATCCGCTTCAAGTTCGCCAGCGGCGTGGTGCTGATCTCGAAGCTGATCGACGGCACCTTCCCGGACTACCAGCGGGTCATCCCCTCCGGGAACGACAAGTTCCTCACCGTCGAGCGCGACGTCTTCGCCAAGGCCGTCGACCGCGTCTCGACCATCTCGTCGGAACGCGGGCGCGCGGTGAAGCTCGCCGTGCAGGAGGGCCGCCTCGCCCTCTCGGTGAACAACCCGGATTCCGGCAGCGCCACCGAGGAACTCGACGTCGATTACGACGCGCCGGCCCTCGATATCGGCTTCAACGCCCGCTACCTCCTCGACATCACGAGCCAGCTGGAGGGCGACACCGCCCTGTTCAAGCTCGCCGATCCGGGTTCGCCGACCCTGATCCAGGACCGCGAGGGCGCGGCGGCGCTCTACGTGCTGATGCCGATGCGGGTGTGACCGGCGCGCCGCCGCGTCGCGATGCGAGACAGGCCCGGGCCGATCGGCTAAGGGCAGACGGGTGCGCCTCACCCGTCTGATCTGCCGCGATTTCCGGAACCACGCCGACCTCGACCTCGCGGTCGGCCGCCGCTTCGTCGCCCTGGTGGGCGAGAACGGGGCCGGCAAGACGAACCTCCTCGAAGCGATCTCGCTGTTCTCCCCCGGGCGCGGCCTGCGCCGTGCGGATCTCGCGGCGATGCCGCGTAGCGGTGGGCCGGGCGGCTTCGCCGTCTCGATGAATTTGGTCGGCGACGAGACCGAGCACCGGATCGGGACCGGCTACGAGCCACCCGGCTTCGACGGGCGCGCCGCCCGCCTGTGCCGCATCGACGGCGCCACCGCGCCCTCCCCCGTGGCCTTCTCGGAATTCTTGCGGGTGGTCTGGCTGACCCCGGATCTCGACGGCCTGTTCCGGGGGCCCGCCGGCGACCGGCGCCGCTTCCTCGACCGGCTCGTGCTGGCGGTGGATGCGACGCACGGTGCCCGCGTCAACGCCATGGAGCGGGCGCTGCGCTCGCGCAACCGCCTCCTGGACGAGCGCCCGAACGACGGCCAGTGGCTCGACGCCATCGAGCGCGAGGTCGCCGAACTCGGGGTGGCCGTGGCTTTGGCCCGGCGCGAGACCGCCGAACGCCTGGACCGCCTCATCGCCGAGGGACGCGACGATTCCCAGCCCTTCCCCTGGGCCGGCCTGCGCCTGGAGGGCGACCTCGACGACCTCGTGGCGGTCTGGCCCGCGATCGAGGCCGAGGACCGGTTCCGCCTGGCCCTGCGCCAGGGCCGCAGCCGCGACCGGGCCGCGGGCCGCACCCTCAGCGGGCCGCAGACCAGCGACCTCGTGGTCCGTCACGGCCCGAAGGACGTGCCTGCCGCCACCGCTTCGACCGGCGAGCAGAAGGCCCTTCTGATCGGTCTGGTGCTCGCCCATGCCCGTCTGGTCCAGGCCATGAGCGGCCTCGCCCCGGTGATCCTCCTCGACGAGGTCGCGGCCCATCTCGATCCACGCCGGCGGGCCGGGCTGTTCGACGCCCTCGACGCCCTCCAGGGCCAGGTCTGGATGACGGGGGCCGATCCGGCGCTGTTCGGCGAGTTGGACGGGCGAGCCGATATGGTCAAGGTCGTGGATGGGCGGATCGCTTCGACCTGAACGCTTGGCGCGCCCGCCAGGTCAGGGCAGGGCCGACGCGATGTCGGTCTGCGAAAAATCGTTGCCGACGAAGAGGAGCGGGACACCCTGCGTCCGCGCGCAGGCATAGGAGAAGCAATCCCCGAAATTGAGTTGGGCCGGGTGGCCCTGTCCCTTGCCGTAACGGGCATAGGCCCCGATCGCCTCGCGCGTTTCGGGCTTGCCCATCGGGATCAAGGCGATGCTGGCTTCCCGTAGGAAAGCCTCGACGACGTCCTCTGCGACGGAGATCGGGACCCTGTCGATCCGGTGCAGGGCGAGTACGGCTTCGAGGACGGACAGGCCGCAGGTCGTGAGGTCCTGCGCCGTCTCCATCCGGGCGATCAGGCGCTGGTGGCCCGCCTCGCGCTTGAGGATCGCCACGATGGCGGACGCGTCGAGGACCATCAGCTGTCCTCGTAAAGGCTGTCGTAGAAGGCCTCGTCGGCGAGGCCGCCCCCCGCATCCGGGTCCGTTCGTGGCGCGGCACTCAGTGCGTCCTGGATGGGACGAAGGCGCTCGGCGAGCGAGGGCCGGCGCTCCAGACGCTCGATCTCGCGCGCCAGCGCCCGGCGCACCGCCTCGGTCTTGCTGACCTTGGCCAGGGCCGCCACCTTCTCGGCGAGGCGGTTGACCTCCTCGCTTCGGATGTTCAGAGGCATTATGCCGACCCCCGGTTGGACCCGTCGCGCGTGTAGACGCTTGGAGGGTATTGCCTACACACCGGGGCCGCAAGCGGACCGCCCGCTCAACCTTCAGGCCAGGATGCCCATGACAAGCCGCCTCGACGAGGCCCGCGCCGCGTTGAAGACCACCTTCGGCTACGACGATTTCCGGCCCGGCCAGGACGAGGTGATCGGTGCCGTCCTCGACGGCACGGACGTGTTCGCCGTGATGCCCACCGGCTCGGGCAAGTCGATGACCTACCAGCTCCCGGCCCTGGTGGAATCCTCGCTGACGGTGGTGGTCTCGCCGCTCATCGCCCTGATGCACGACCAGGTCCAGCAGATGCTCGGCTTCGGCGTCGCCGCCGCGACCCTGAACTCCTCGGTCGCCGAGGCGACCTCGCGCGAGACCTGGCGCCAGATCCGCTCCGGCGACCTGCGCCTGCTCTTCGTCTCGCCCGAGCGCCTGATGATGGAAGGCCTGATGGACGCCCTGCGGGGCGCGGGTGTCCGGCGGCTCGCCGTGGACGAGGCGCATTGCGTCTCGCAATGGGGGCACGACTTCCGGCCCGAATACCGGGATCTCGCCCGGGCCCGCGAGGCGCTCGGCAACGTCCAGACCGTGGCCCTCACCGCCACCGCCGACAAGGCGACCCGGGCCGACATCACCGAGCGGCTGTTTCCGGCCGGCCGCGAACTGAAGGCCTTCGTCCATTCCTTCGACCGGCCGAACATCCGCCTGACCTTCACGCCGAAGGACAACCCGACCCGCCAGATCGAGCGCTTCCTGCGCCACCGCCGCGCCGAGAGCGGGATCATCTACTGCTCGTCGCGCAAGCGCACCGAGCAACTGGCCGAGACCCTGGCCAAGGACGGCTTCAACGCCCTGCCCTACCATGCCGGCCTCGACCAGGGCACGCGCATGAGGAACCAGGACACCTTCCTGCAGGAGGACGGCGTGGTGATGACCGCCACCGTGGCCTTCGGCATGGGCATCAACAAGCCCGACGTGCGCTTCGTCTGCCACGCCGACATGCCCTCCAACGTCGAGGGCTACTACCAGGAGATCGGCCGCGCCGGCCGCGACGGCCTGCCCGCCGACACGCTCACCATCTACGGCCTCGACGACATGGCCCTGCGCCGCCGCCAGATCAACGAGAAGGAGGTGCCGGACGAGCGCCGCCGCGTCGAGCGGCGCAAGCTCGAGGCGATGATCGCGCTGTGCGAGGGCGCCACCTGCCGGCGCCAGTCCCTGCTCGGCTATTTCGGCGAGGCGAGCGAGCCCTGCGGCCGCTGCGACCTCTGCCGCTCCGGCGTCTCGCTCGTCGACGCCACGGTGCCGGCCCAGAAGCTGCTCTCGGCGATCGTGCGCACCGGCCAGCGCTTCGGCGCCGCCTATGTCTGCGACGTCGTCCACGGCAAGGAATCCGACACGATCCGGCGCAACGGCCACACGGCGCTGAAGACCTTCGGGGTCGGCGCCGACAAGCCCATCGCCGCCTGGCGGGCGATGCTGCGCCAGCTTTTCGCCGCGGGCGCCGTGACCGAGAACGGCGACGGCTTCGGCGGCCTCTCGCTCACCGACAAGGGCGAGGCCATCCTGTTCGGCCGCGAGGCCATCCAGATGCGGCCCGACCCCGAGCCCAAGGCGGCCGAGCCCCGCGACCGCAGGCGCGGGGCGTCCCGCGAGGAGGCGAGCCTCGACCTCGATCCCGCCACCGAAGCCCTGTTCCAGCACCTGCGCGGCCTGCGCGCCACCATCGCCCGGACCGAGGGGATCGCCGCCTTCATGGTGTTCCCGGACCGGACCCTGATCGAGATGGCGCGCACCAAGCCGGTCGACCTCTACGCCCTGCGCACGGTGCACGGGGTGGGCGAGCGCAAGCGCGAGGCCTATGGCGAGCGTTTCGTCGCGGCGGTGGCGGATTTCCTGTCGCACGAGCCCGCCGGCCGGTAGGGGCTCGCGGGCGGCGTCCGCCGACCTGATGCGCTTTCGCACTCGTCTATCCGGACGGGCATCGTGTAGGGACGGGCGCGGCCAGGGGCCGCCAACACAGAATCGAACGGATCCTCGTCATCACGCCTTCAGAGCCGTCCGCGCCGGTCCCCCGTCAGGTCTTCTACATGCCGGGCTTCGACCCGCGCGAACCCGAGACCTATTGGGGCCTGTTCCGGCGCGAGGCCCGGCTGACGGCCGTCCGGCGCGGATCGGCGATCACGGTCGGTGATCCGGTGCGGACCGCCGACGGGCTGGCGGTCGACTGGCAGGTCGACCTCGACGGGCACCGGACGCACTACACCCTGCTGCGCTGGGACGACATCGTCGCCGCCCGCTTCCCGCGCTCGAACGGGCGCCGCCTCCTGGAGGTGCCGGCCCTGTGGTGGCGCCTGATCCGGTCGGGCTACATCCGGCCCTTCCGCCGCGAGGCCCGGCGGTTCGCCAGGGTCATCTTCGGCGTCCACCTGATCTACCTGTTCCTCGTCGTCTTGAGCCTCGGCCTCGCCGCGGGTGCCGTCGCGCTGACGCCCGGCCTCGCCTGGCCCTGGGGGCTTCCGGCGGTGCCGGTGCTGGCCTACGGCCTGCTCGCCCTGCTGATGCGGGTGACCCGGGGCAAGCCGTTCTACGTGGCCCACCTCGTGGACGACACCGCCTTCACCCACGATCACGCCAGCGGTGCCGACACCCGCATGCGCGCGCGGCTCGACGCCTTCGCGTCGATCATCCGGGGCGCGGAGGGCAAGGCCTCCGAGATCGTGGTGATCGGCCATTCCTCGTCGAGCTTCCTCGGCCTGGAGGCCCTGGACCGGGTGCTCGTCGCCGATCCCGAATTCGGCCGGCGCGGCACGCCGGTCTCCTTCGTCAGCATCGGCAGCGTGATTCCCTGGATCACCCTCGACCCCCGCGCCGCCGACACCCGCGACGCCCTCGCCCGGGTCGCGGCGAGCGACGCCGTCCGCTGGCTCGACGTGCGGGCGAAGTGGGACTGGCTCTCGGTGCACCAGCGCAACCCGCTTAGCGCCTCGAAGCTGCCGGCGCCCTTCGCCCATCGTCCCGTCGAGATCCACGTCCGGATCGAGGACCTGATCGAGAAACGGATCATCGCGCGGCGCAAGTGGAACCTGTTCCGGATGCACTTCCAGCTGCTGATGTCGAGCCGCGACTCGGAGGCCTTCGACTACATCGCCTTCGTGGCCGGCCCGGAGCCGGTCCACGCCCTGATCCGGCGCTGGCGCGACGTGAAGGAGCAACCCAAGGGCCGTTTCATCGAGGAAAGCCCGGAGGATTAAGGCCCCTAGAGCGGGCCCGATCCGCGATCGCGTGTTGCCAGGGCGCGGCGTTCCGCTTTAGAGCCGTCACGCACGGCCGGACCCGGACGGGGGCCGTGCCGAGAGGGTCGCATGTTCCGCAACGATGTTCCGATCACCCCCGAACTGGTCCGCCAGCACGGCCTGACGCCGGACGAGTTCGAGCGCTTCCGTGGCTTGATCGGGCGCAACCCGACCCTGACCGAGCTCGGCATCGTCTCGGCGATGTGGAACGAGCACTGCTCCTACAAGTCCTCCCGCAAGCACCTGCGCGGACTGCCGACCTCGGCGCCCTGGGTGATCCAGGGACCGGGTGAGAACGCGGGCGTCATCGACATCGGCGACGGGCTCGCCTGCGTCTTCAAGATGGAGAGCCACAACCACCCGAGCTTCATCGAGCCCTACCAGGGCGCGACGACCGGCGTCGGCGGCATTCTTCGCGACGTGTTCACCATGGGCGCGCGTCCGATCGCGGCGCTGAACGCGCTCCGCTTCGGCTCGCCGGACCATCCGCGCACCCGCCACCTCGTGTCCGGCGTGGTCGCGGGCATCGGCGGCTACGGCAATTCCTTCGGCGTGCCGACGGTGGGAGGCGCCATGGGCTTCCACCCGCGCTACGACGGCAACATCCTCGTCAACGCCATGGCGGTGGGCCTCGCCCGCACCGACGGGATCTTCTATGCGGCGGCCACCGGCGTGGGAAATCCCATCGTCTATCTCGGCTCGAAGACCGGCCGGGACGGAATCCACGGCGCCACCATGGCGTCGGCCGAGTTCGACGATGCCTCGGAGTCGAAACGCCCCACCGTGCAGGTCGGCGACCCCTTCGCCGAGAAGCTGCTGCTCGAGGCCTGCCTCGAGCTGATGGCCTCGGGCGCCGTGATCGCGATCCAGGACATGGGGGCCGCCGGCCTCACCTGCTCGGCCGTCGAGATGGGCGCCAAGGGCGACCTCGGCGTCGAGCTCCACATCGAGAAGGTGCCGGCCCGCGAGGCCGGTATGAGCGCCTACGAGATGATGCTCTCCGAGAGCCAGGAGCGCATGCTCATGGTGCTCAAGCCCGGCATGGAAGCCGAGGCCGAGGCCATCTTCGTGAAATGGGGCCTCGATTTCGCGATCATCGGGCACACCACCGACACCCTCCGTTTCGTGGTCAAGCACGACGGCGTCGTCATGGCCGACCTGCCGATCAAGGAACTCGGCGACGAGGCGCCCCTCTACGACCGGCCCCACATCGCCAACACCCACCAACCGGTGCTCGCCGCCGCCGACGTGCCCGAGACGGTGGGCAGCGCCGAGGCCCTGAAGCGCCTCGTCGGTTCGCCCGACCTGTCCTCGAAGCGCTGGGTCTACGAGCAGTACGACCACTTCATCGGCGGCAACACCGTCCAGAAGCCGGGCGGCGACGCCGCCATCGTGCGGGTCGAGGACGGCCCCCGCGGGCTCGCCATGACCGCGGACGTCACCCCGCGCTACTGCGAGGCCGACCCGGTCGAGGGCGGCAAGCAGGCCGTGGCCGAGGCCTGGCGCAACATCACGGCGGTCGGCGGCAGGCCTCTCGCCATTACCGACAACCTGAATTTCGGCAACCCCGAGAAGCCCGAGGTGATGGGCCAGCTCGTCGGCTGCCTCAAGGGCATCGGCGAGGCCTGCAAGGCCCTCGACTTCCCCGTCGTCTCCGGCAACGTCTCCCTCTACAACGAGACCAACGGCGTCGGCATCCTGCCGACCCCGACCATCGGCGGCGTCGGCGTCCTCGACGACGTGACGCGCCACGCCACGATCGCCCTCAAGCGCGCCGGCGACGTGCTCGTGCTGATCGGCGAGACCGCCGGCTGGCTCGGCCAGTCGGTCTACCTCGCGGTCATCGCCGGACGTGAAGAGGGCGCCCCGCCCCCGGTCGACCTCGCCGTCGAGCGCCGCAACGGCGACTTCGTGCGCGGGCTGATCACCGCGGGGCTGGTCGACACGGTCCACGACCTCTCCGACGGCGGCCTCGCCGTGGCGCTCGCCGAGATGGCGATGGCCGGCGGCATCGGTGCCGCCCTCCCCGAGGTGCCGCACGGCCTGGCGGCCCATGCCTACCTCTTCGGCGAGGACCAGGCCCGCTACCTGCTGTCCGTCGATCCCGAGACCGCGCCGGACCTGCTCTACAGCGCCTCGGCGCAGGGAGTGCCGGCCGCGGTGATCGGCGTGACGGGCAACGACCATTTGACCCTGCCGCACGGCGAGACCATATCGGTGGCGGATTTGCGCGAGACGCACGAGGGCTGGCTGCCGGCCTACATGGCGAGCCAGCCGACGGGCGTCCCCGCCTGAAGCCCCCTTACTCGATCGTCAGGAGCCAACCCGATGCCGATGGATGCGCGCGAGATCGAGGCGATGATCCGCGAGGCGCTGCCCGACGCCCGGATCGAGATCAAGGATCTGGCGGGAGACGGCGACCATTACGCCGCCACGGTGCTGTCCTCGGCCTTCAAGGGCAAGACCCGGGTCGCGCAGCACCAGATGGTCTACGGCGCGCTCCAGGGGCGGATGGGGGGTGTGCTGCACGCCCTTGCGCTCACCACCGGCGTCCCGCAGGATTAAGCTCTCCCGGGAGGCGGACCGCATGGACCAGCCGAGCCTCTACGACGACGACATCGTGACCTGGGCCGAGCAGCAGGCCTCGACCCTGCGCGCCCTCGCGCGCCGGCCGGACCTGTCGAACATCCTCGACTGGGAGAACGTCGCCGAGGAGATCGAGAGCGTGGGGCGGTCTCAGATCAGCGCTGTGGAAAGCCTGCTGGCACAGACCTTGGCGCATCTGTTGAAACGGTTGTCCGCGCCGGACGCAGCATCCCTCGATCACTGCTACCAGGAAGCCGGGACGTTCCAAATCGCGGCGATGAATCGATACGAGCGCTCCATGCGGCAGCGCCTGGACTGGGACAAGATCTGGTCGTTCGCGCAATCCTTGGCGAAGCTGAGCCTCAAGCGCTACGGCGATACCCTGCTTCCGAACCTGCCGGCGCAATGCCCACTCGGCCCGGACGAACTTCTCGTGCTTCCGTGTGATCTCGATGCGGCACTGCGTCGGATCGCGGAGTCGACGGCCTTGAAATCCGAGCGAGAATCCTGAAGTCAAGCCAGAGCTCTCCCGACCTGAGACCAACGAGGACCCCCATGACCGACGCGAACACCACCATCGAGAACGAGATCAAGTCCCAGGACGTGGTCGTGTTTATGAAGGGCACGCCGCAATTCCCGATGTGCGGCTTCTCGGGTCAGGTCGTGCAGATCCTCAACTACCTCGAGGTGCCGTTCAAGGGCGTGAACGTCCTCGACGACATGGCGATCCGCGACGGAATCAAGGCCTTCTCCAACTGGCCGACCATCCCGCAGATCTACGTGAAGGGCGAGTTCGTCGGCGGCTGCGACATCACCCGCGAGATGTTCCAGTCGGGCGAGTTGCAGCAGTTCCTGTCCGAGAAGGGCATTCCCGTGAAGGCACCGACCGCCGCCTGAGGCCCGACACACCTGCGAGACGGAACGAGGGCGCGCGAGCGCCCTTTTTCCTGTCTGCTGGGCCGGCGATCGAACATCCGCGCCCCCTGGGCCGTTGAGCCTCGGAAAGTCCGAACCGGGGAGCGTCACGACATGCGCGACGTCATCATCGTCGGCGGCGGCCCCGCGGGGCTTAACGCGGCCCTGATCCTCGGCCGCTGCCGCCGCGACGTGCTGCTCTGCGACGCCGGACGCCCGCGCAATGCGGTTGTCCCGCGAAGCTGGGGTGTGTTCACCCGGGACGGCACGCCACCCCTCGAGCTGCGGGCGCAGGCCGAGGCCGATCTCGCCCGGTACCCGACGGTGGAGCGCCGCGCGGCTGAGGTCACGCGGGCCGAGCGCCGTGACGAAGGCTTCGCCGTCGAACTCGCCGACGGTACCCGCGAGACCTCACGCAAGCTCCTGCTCGCCACCGGACTGCATCAGGCCCTGCCCTCTGTGGAGGGCTTCGAGGAATACTGGGGCCACGGCGTCCATTCCTGCCCCTATTGCGACGGCTACGAGAACCGGGACCGACCTCTTGTCGTCTACGCCCACGGCGATGGGGCCCGGGGTATGGCCTTGGAGCTCACGGTATGGAGCGACGACGTCACCCTCTGCACCGACGCCCATCCGACCGAGTTGCCCGACCACGACCGCGCGCGCCTCGGCCGCCACGGAGTCCGGATCGTCGAGACGCCGCTCCAGCGCCTGGAGGGTGACGGATGCCAGCCCCGGCGGCTCGTCTTCGCGGACGGCACCGACCTGCCCTGCCATGCGGTGTTCCTGATGCCGATGCCGTGCGAGCCCTCGGACCTGATCACCGAGCTCGGCTGCGACCTGACCCGCAAGGGCGTGGTGCCCACGGGCGAGTACGAGAGCACCAACGTGCCCGGCCTGTTCGTGGCCGGGGACGCTTCGCGGCGGGTCCAGTTCGCCGTGGTCGCCGCCGCCGAGGGCGCCATGGCGGCCTTCGCGGTGAATACCGAGCTCCTGCGCGAGGACGTCGCCTGACCGGGCCGGCGAGGGCCGAAAGGCCGATCCTCGGTCGGCTCACCGCGAGCGGCGGTCGGGCCGAATCCGCTCGATGTGGCAAAAGGATGACCGGCTTTTCGTGCGTCGCGGCCGGCGCGCTGGCCGGGTCTGCCGGACGGCGCGAAGACTGTAATCGGGTGCGCTGCCGCACCGCGTTAACCTTTGGCGAGGGGCAAAGGTAAATTAACGGTAAATAATCGAGGGCTTTCGGAACTTATTGCCGTTGTCCACATTATCTGCCAATGACGGGTCTTGCAGCCCCCTCCGGGGGCTATTCAGGACCCCGGGTCCGGTGACCGCCATGCCAGTCTTCGAAGCCAAGAACCTTGATTCCGATTTCGAAGGCTTCGCCTTCCTGAGTGCGATCCTGCATCCTTCCGCGGAGGCGCAGACCCGAGCCCTGACCCATGGCCGCAACCGCGCCGCGCGCGGCTCCATGGTTGCCGATCCGCTGACGGTCGAGCCCCGCTTTCCTGTGCGCAACACCGAGACCGAGATCGAGGCGCAGGCGTCCTGACGCTGCGTCGTTCGCCTTCGCCTCACCCGAGTTCTTGGATGGGCATCACCACGCCTGCGGCGTGATGGTGCCCTGCTTCGTCACGACCACCCAGGTCTTGCCGCGCCGCTCGATGGTCTCGATTCGTCCGACGCCCGGGACGGTATCGCCGGGGCCGACCTCCACGAGGCGGCGCTTGCGGTCTTCGAGGACGGCCACTCCGTCATAGACCTCACGAACGGCCCAGTTCTCGCTGGGCGAGGGTTTCGGCTTGTCCGGGATCGTGCCGGTCTCGGTGGGCTCCGGCGCGGCGGGCTTGGCCGCCTGCGGTGCCGGGGCCGGGGCCGGCGCAGCGACGCGCTTCTCGAGCTGGGCGGTGAGAGCCGCAAGGCGCGCAGTCTGGTCCTTCTCGGCCTGCTCGAGGCGGTCGCCCGTGGCGGCGAGCTTGGTGGTGAGGCTCTGCTCGGCGCGCCCGAGGCGCTCGGCGAGGTTGGTGTGGCGGGCCTTGGCCTCCTGGCGGGCGGCCTCCGCGTTGTCCTGAAGCTGCGCGAGGGCCTTGGCCAGGCGCTCCACCTGCCACTCAGATTCGGTGCGGCCGATCTCCATCTGGCTGCGGATCTGCGCCAGGGTCTCGCCGCCTTCCGTTCCACGCGGCGCGACGAGGCTCATCGCGCCCGCACCCAGAAGCGACCCGAGGCCGAGGGCCGCTGCAGCGACGGCGAGGAGGCGCGGTTCGGGACGGAACCTGCCGGCCGGGGACGAACCGGGTTCGGCCGGCTGGGCCGCGGCCTTCTCGGCCGAGGCGCGGGCGCCGAGGATCGCTTGCTTCAGCAGGGTGTCGGGCGAGGGTTCCGCCGACGCCGCGTGGACCTTATCCGTCATGACCAATGCTTCCTGATGGGGCAGGAAGCATTGGTTAAGGCTGTTTCTTTACGAAACCGTTACCTTGTTCGCGCGTGGTGGAGCCGTCACGCGGCCAGCCCGCGCTGGCGCAGGAGCGGTTCGATGCTCGGCAGGCGGCCGCGGAAGGCGATGTAGGCCTCGCCGGGGTCGCGCAGGTTGCCGGCCCCGTAGACGTATTTGCGCAGGCGTGCCGCCGTCTCCGGGTGGAAGATGTCCCCGGCCTCGCGGAAGGCGTCGAAGGCGTCCGCGTCGAGCACCTCCGACCAGAGGTAGCTGTAGTAGCCGGCGGCATAGCCGTCGCCCGAGAAGATGTGCGCAAAGTGCGGCGTCCGGTGCCGCATCGAGATCTCGGCCGGCATGGCGATGCGCTTCAGGGCATCCGCCTCGAAGGCCGCCACGTCGAGGCCCTCCTCGCCGCCGCTCGACAGGTGCAGGGTCATGTCGACGATGGCCGACGACGTGTACTCGATGGTGGCGAAGCCCTGGTTGAAGGTGCGGGCCGCGAGCAGGCGCTTCAGCAGGTCCTCGGGCATCGGCTCGCCGGTGCGGTGGTGCCGGGCGTGCTTGCGCAAGACCTCCGGCTGCTCGAGCCAGTGCTCGTAGAGCTGCGAGGGCAGCTCCACGAAATCGCCCGCCACCGCGGTGCCCGCCAGCAGCGGGTAGGTCACGTCGGAGAGAAGGCCGTGCAGGGCATGGCCGAACTCGTGGAACAGCGTGCGGGCGTCGTCGAAGGAGAGCAGCGTCGCCTCGCCCTCCGGCGCCTTGGCGAAGTTCATCACGTTGACGATGATCGGCTTGATGTCGCCGTTCAGGCGTTCCTGCGAGCGGAAGGCGCTCATCCAGGCTCCGCTGCGCTTGGTGGCGCGGGCGAAGTAGTCGCCGAGGAACAGCCCGACCTCCGAGCCGTCGGCGTTGCGCACGACCCAGGCCCGCACGTCCGGATGGTAGCGCGGCACCTCCTGCAGTTCCGCGAAGCGCAGGCCGAACAGACGCTCGGCCGTGTCGAAGGCCGCCGCGATCACGCCGTCCAGGGGCAGGTACGGCTTGATCTCGCTCTCGTCGAGATCGTGCTCGGCCCGGCGCAGCTTCTCGGCGTAGTGGCGCCAGTCGTGCTTCGCCAGATCGAAATTGTGGCCCTCGGCCTGGACCAGCGCCTGGAGCCGGTCGCGCTCGGCGGCGGCCTGGTGGTGGGCCGGCGTCCAGACGTTGCGCAGCAGGTCCATCGCCCGGTCGGGCGAACCCGCCATCGTGTCCGAGAGCTTGAAATGGGCGAAGCTGTCGTAGCCGAGGAGCCGGGCACGCTCGGCCCGCAGGGAGACGATCTCGGCGATGATGCCGCGATTGTCGGTGGGGCCCCCGCCCTCGCCCCGGCGGGTCCAGGCCTCGTAGGCCTTCTCGCGCAGGTCCCGGCGCGTCGAGAACACTAGGAACGGCTCGATCAGCGAGCGCGACAGGGTGATGACGTGGCCATGCGCGCTGCCGCGCTCGCGGGCGGCCGAGGCCGCGGCGGCGCGCAGGAAGGGCGGCAGCCCGGCGAGATCGTCCTCGCTCTCCAGGGGCAGCGCGAAGGCGCTCTCGTCGGCCAGCAGGTTCTGGCTGAAGGTGGTGCCGAGTTCGGCCATGCGCGCGGCGATCTCCGCCATCCGGGCCTTGGCCTCGGGGCCGAGGTCGGCGCCCGAGCGGCGGAAGCGCGTCCGGTAGCGGTCGAGCACCCGGCGTTCCTCCGGCCCGAGCTGCTCGGCCTCGGCGTCGACGGCGGAGATGCGCGCCCAGAGGGCGGCGTCGAGGTAGATCGCGCTGCCGTGGCGGGCGAGGCGCGGGGTGATGGCGCGCTCGACGGCCTGGAGTTCGGGGTTGGTGTGGCTACCGCTCAGGTTGAAGAACACCGAGGCGACGCGGTCGAGGTCGTGGCCGGCCCGCTCCAGGGCGGCGACGGTGTTGGCGAAAGTGGCCGGGGCGGTATCGGCCGCGATGGCGTCGATCTCGGCCCGGTGGCTCGCCAGCGCCGCCTCGAAGGCCGGAAGGTAATGGGCCGGCGCGATCGCTTCGAACGGCGGCAGGCCGTGCGGCGTCGACCAGCTCCGCTCCGCGAAGGGCCCGATCCCGATCGGGGCGGAAGCGGTCTCGTGAACGGTCTCCCGGGGAGCGTCGGGCGTGCCAATGGTCATTCGGATTCCTTCGTGCCGTGCGTCGGGCTTCGGCCTGCAAGGTAAGCCTGCGGACGCCGTGCGCAAAGGCGGTCCCAACGGCCCCGGCGACGCCGCGTGGCATCCGTCACGCGCTCGGGCTCGAACTCTCGGGTCGTTCCGGCCGTTACAGGCCGTCCGCGGAGACGGACCAGATTGGGAACGAGATGCCCCTGCGCCACCGACCTGCCCCGCGTCTCATCGCGGCCCTGCTCCTCATCCTGTCCGGGGGATCGACCCTGACCGGCGCCGCGAGGGCCGAGGACAGGGGCGTGCCCTCCGACGCCACCGCGATCCCGATGCCTCCACCGGCTCCGCCCCCGCGGCCGGCCGAACTCGTGACCCCGCCCCCCGCGGAGGCGCCGCGCCCGGC
>NZ_JBYSXL010000003.1:0-150873 GCF_058782155.1 Methylobacterium sp. FW306-05-D | reverse complement strand
ACCCGCCCACCGGGCACGGACCGCACACCTACCTGTTCCAGGCCTATGCCCTCGACCGCGCCCTGGACCTGCCCGAGCATCCCGGCCGGGGGGCGCTGCTGGAGGCGATGACGGGACGCGTCCTTGCCAGGGGCTGCCTCGCCGGAACCTACGAACGCCCCTGATCGATCCGGCGCTTGCGCGGGCGCCCGCGCCGGTGCAAGCGCCCGGGAACGAAGTTCAGGCGGAGGTTTGGGCATGAAGGCGCTGCTGTGCACCCGGCTCGGGGGACCGGAGGATCTGGAGCTCGCGGATCTGCCCGATCCGGTGGCGGGTCCGGGCGAAGTGCTGGTCCGCATCACGCTCGCGGCGCTCAACTTCTTCGACACCCTGATCATCGCCGGGCGCTATCAGGTGAAGCCCGACCTGCCGTTCTCGCCCGGTGGCGAGGCCTGCGGGGTGATCGAGGCCCTCGGCGACGGGGTGGAGGGCTTTTCGGTCGGCGATCGCGTCATCGTCCACCAGAAGTTCGGCACCTGCCGCGAGCGGATCGCGGTCGCAACCCGGCACCTGACGCCCGTGCCGGATGGCGTCTCGGACGAGCAGGCCGCCGGGCTGACCATCACCTACGGCACCTCGCTCCACGCCCTGCGCGACCGCGCCCGGCTCCAGCCCGGCGAGACCCTGGCGGTGCTCGGTGCCTCCGGCGGCGTCGGCCTCGCGGCGGTGGAACTCGGGGCGATCATGGGCGCCCGCGTCATCGCCTGCGCCTCCTCGCCCGAGAAGCTGGTGAGCGCCCAGGCCCACGGCGCCACGCGCACGGTGGACTATGCCGCGGAGAACCTGCGCGAGGCCCTGCGCAGGCTCACCGAAGAGCAGGGCGTCGACGTGATCTACGATCCGATCGGCGGCGATTATGCCGAGCCGGCGTTGCGGTCCCTCGGCTGGAAGGGCCGCTACCTCGTCATCGGCTTCGCGGCCGGCGAGATCCCGAAGATTCCGCTCAACCTGGCGCTTCTCAAGGGGATCGACATCCAGGGCGTGCACTGGGGCGTGTTCGTGGAGCGCGAGCCCGAGGCGCACCGGGCCAACCAGGAGCAGCTGCTCGCCTGGGTGGCGGAGGGGCGCCTCACCGCGAAGGTCCACGGCGTCTACCCGCTCGCCGACTACGCGGCGGCGCTCGGCATCCTCAAGCGGCGCGAAGCCGTCGGGAAGGTGCTGCTGCGTCCGTGAGGGGGGCGCCGGAGCGGGTCGGCGGCCCGCTTCCCTGGTCCCGTGAAGGCGGACGGTGGGACCGTCCGCCGAAGGCCCCGTCTCAGAGCAGGCCCTGCGCCTTGGCGAGGGCGACGAGGTCATGCTGCGGACGGGCGCCGATGTGCTGGATCACCTCGGCGGCGGCCAGCGCCCCGAGGTGGGCGCTGGCGCCGTGATCGAGACCGCGGGCATGGCCGGCGAGGAAGCCAGCCGCGAACAGGTCGCCCGCGCCGGTGGTGTCGACGAGTTCGTGTACCGGCGATGCGGAGACGGCCTGCACGTTGCCACCCTGGATCACGAGGGCGCCGTCGGCCGAGCGCGTGACGAGGCCGAGGAGGTCCTTGCCGCGGGCCGCGCTCTCGTCGCGCAGGGCCTTGATGGCGGTCTCGGCGTCGTCGGTCTCGTAGAGGCTCTGCAGCTCGCCGATATTCGCGAACAGGATGTCGATGCTGCCGTCGCGGATCAGGCCGAGGAACTCCTCGCGGTAGCGCCCGACGCAGAACGCGTCGGACAGGGTCAGCGCCGCGGCGTTGCCGGCGTTGTGGGCGATGGTCACGGCCTTGCGGAAGGCGTCCTTGGCGGCCGGCGGGTCCCAGAGATAGCCCTCGAGATAGACAACGCGGGCGGCGGCCACGGTCGCCTCGTCGACATCGGCCGGGGACAGGCCCTGGCAGGCGCCAAGATAGGTGTTCATGGTGCGCTCGCCATCGGGCGTGACCAGGATGAAGCAGCGGGCGGTGGCGGGGCCGTCATGGGCGGCGGCGACGGGGAAGCGGACGCCCGTGGCCTTGAGGTCGTGAGCGAAGAGGCCGCCCAGCTCGTCGTCGCGGACCTTGCCGACGAAGCCGGTCCTGGCCCCCAGCATCGCCGCGCCCACGGCCGTGTTGGCGCCCGAGCCGCCCGACACGATGGTGGCCGGGCCCATGGCGGCGAAGAGCGACTCGGCCCGCGCCTCGTCGATCAGCTGCATCGCCCCCTTGGGCACGCCCTGCGCGGCCAGGAAGTCCTCCTCGGTGCGGGCGATGAGGTCGACGATGGCGTTGCCGAGAACGAGGAGGTCGAGGGATTCGGGCATCGGGCCGTCCAGTCTGGCAATCGAGGGGAAAACGTCGCCGGGCTGTGGCACCGCCCCCGGCGGGGGTCAAGCGACGGCCGCCGACCTCAGGGTTCCGCCAGACAGGCGGTGACGTCCAACCCGAAGCCCGGTGGCGTCAGGTCGACGGTTCCGGCCGCCGTGATCCGGGTCTCGATCAGTCCGTCGGCGCCGCGCTTGTGGTGGATCATCATGCGCTTGACCGGATCGATGATGAGGTAGTGCATCAGGCTCGGGACTCGGAAGTATCCGACGAGCTTCTGCCCCGTGTCGATCCGCCCGGTGCTCGGCGACAGCACCTCGACCACGATGACGGGTGCGGTCGCCACGGTGGCATCGGCATCGAGGCGCGGACCGCAATAGACCAGGGCGCCCGGCTCGAAGCTCGTGGTGTCGTCGATCCGGACCGTGACGCCGTCCGGCAGCATGTGGCAGGGCAGCCCGGCCTCTCGAATGCCGGCCCGAAGGGCAACCTGCACCGCGAATTTCGTCTCCGCGTGCCGCACCCGCTGCGGCGCCATCGCGAAGACCTCTCCGTCGAACAGCTCATAGCGGTCCGGCTGGTGCTCGGCCCAGGCCAGGAATTCCTCGACGCTCATGCGGGATTTCGGCTGAACGCTCATCGACGGGGTCCCTGCCCGGCCTCGCAGGCGCGTGCAAGCGGCATTGTCTAGCACGCGTGGGCCATTCGCCGAAGACGCGTCCTTACTGCAGGGTCTTCACCTCGCACTGGGCGTAGTCGCTGCTCGCCTTGACGTAGGCGTTGAGGGCCTTGACGTAGGCCTCGGCGAGGGGGCGGAACGCGGCGGCCTTCTCGTTATAGGCCTTGATCGCGTCGTTGTAGCTGTAGGCTTCCCAGCCGGGGCAGCCGCCCTTGGCGTCGAGGCAAGCGGGTTTGGCCGGAAGTGGCGGCTTGGCCGGACGCGACGTCGTCGGGGGTGCCTCGGGGAGGGTGCAGGCGGCCTGTGCGGCACCCGTCGAGACCCCGAGGCCGAGGGCCGCCACCGTCAAGATCCGTGTCCACATGTGGGCTGCTCCCTCCGCGACGCCGGCCGCTACATGCGCGTGCCGACGACCCCGGGCAAGCCCCTGCACCCACGTCGTCAGCGCGCCGCCACCGCCTCCCGCGCCGGGGCCGGGCGCGCGACCGGTGCGGGCTTCGGCTTGCCGCGCCCGCTCCTGTCCATCCGCGCCCGGACGGCGTTCAGCACCGGGACGGCGAGGCCGAGGGCCAGGACCCACCAGGCCGGCCGGATGGTCTCCGGAACATCGAGGTTGGCCGAGAGGACGAGGCTCGCCGGGATGCCGCTGGCGACGCCGTACCAGGCCGCTTCGAGCAGCGCGGTCAGGAGGGCGGCGGCCACCGCGAGACCCAGGAGGGTGAGCGGATTGGTCGGCCACCCGAGGCGCTGCATCGCGCGGTGGCCCATGAGCAGCAGGAAGGCGCCGGTCCAGAACACCGGGTCGGACACGTCGATCTTGGCCTGCAGGTAGTAGTGGATCAGGCCCAGGATCGCGATGAGGTAGACGGTCTTGTGCAGGCGCGGCCAGGCCTTGCCGAGGCGCCGGATCATCCCGTCCGTGGAAGTGACGCCGAGCACCACGAGGCCGAGGAGCGCCACGAAGCCGATGGTGAGGTAGATCCGCGACAGGATCTCGGTGACCACCTTGGTCAGCACGAAGTTCTGGTCGACGACGTAGAGCATGAGGTGGATGAGCCCGTAGGCCAGCACGGTGAGGCCGAGCATGCGGCGGACCAGGATGAGCTTCGGCGCATGGGCGATCCGGCGCAGGGGCGTCACCGCGAGGGAGAGCATCAGGAACCGCACCGCCCATTCGCCGGTGCCGTGCAGCAGCGCGGTGATCGGCTTCGCCCCGAGGGCATCGGCCGCGTAGGCGCCGGCGAGCCACAGGCCCGGCGCCAGGGCGAACAGGAAGGTCGCGAGCTTCAGGCCGGAGACGCGTCCGGCGCGGTCGCGCCAGGGCGCGGAGAAGGCGGGCAGGGCTGGCATGGCGATCCGGGGGCGTTGGGCGTCCGTGTCGAAAGATAGGGGCCGGCGAGAATCCGTGAGGCGGCGCGGGGTCGCAGCCGGACTCGCGGGACCATCGCGGCGCCCCGGTGTCCAGGTGTTTTCGCGCGAGCGGCGCGCAGGTTACAGGCCTGTGCAGAGCCGCGGTCCCTGCGGAACCTTGGCCGGTGCCGCGACGGTTGTCGGTTGCTATAAGCCGCCGTCGCGCCCGCCCCCGATCACGAAGCGTCCCCATGCCCGCAGAGACCGCCGTCGACAGCCTCGAGACGATGACCGCCGAGACGGCGCGGGCCGAGCATGCGGACCTGTCCGAACGGATCGCCGAGGCGGACCGGCTCTATCACCAGGAGGATGCCCCCGAGATCACGGATGCGGACTACGACGCCCTCCGCCGGCGCCTGGAACTGATCGAGGCGCGGTTTCCGGACCTCGCTGGAACGGGCGCCGCTAGCGCGTCGGTGGGCGCCAAGCCGTCCGAGAAGTTCGCCAAGGTGCGCCACGCCGTACCCATGCTCTCGCTGGGCAACGCCTTCGCGGACGAGGAGGTGGCGGAGTTCGTCGCCCGGGTCCGGCGCTTCCTGAACTGGCCGGAGGCCGAGCCGCTGGCCTTCACCGCCGAACCGAAGATCGACGGCCTCTCGCTGGCCCTGCGCTACGAGGACGGGCGTCTCGTCACGGCGGCGACCCGCGGCGACGGCGAGGTCGGCGAGGACGTCACCGCCAATGCGCGCACGGTCGCGGACATTCCCCAACACCTCGCCGGGAAGGACGTGCCGCCGGTCTGCGAGGTGCGCGGCGAGGTCTATCTCGGCCACGCGGATTTCGCCGCGATCAACGCGCGCCAGGCGGCGGCCGGAAAGGCCTTGTTCGCCAATCCGCGCAACGCGGCGGCCGGTTCCCTGCGCCAGCTCGACCCCGAGATCACCCGCTCGCGGCCGCTTAAGTTCTTCGCCTATGCCTGGGGCGAGGTGGTGCCGGCCTTCGACGGGACGCAGCACGGCGTGCTGGAACGCTTCTCCGCATGGGGCCTGCCCGTCAACGACCGCACCCGGCTCTGCGCCGATGCGGACGCGATGATTGCCCATTACCGGAGCATCGAGGCCGAGCGCGCCGACCTCGGCTACGACATCGACGGCGTCGTCTACAAGGTCGACGACCTCGCCCTGCAGCGCCGCCTCGGCTTCGTCTCCCGCTCGCCGCGCTGGGCGCTGGCCCACAAGTTCGCGGCCCAGAAGGCGCTCACCGTCGTCGAGGACATCGAGATCAATGTCGGGCGCACCGGCTCCCTCAACCCGCTGGCTAAGCTCCGTCCTGTCACGGTGGGCGGCGTGGTGGTGTCGAACGCCACCCTGCACAACGAGGGCTACGTCCAGGGCGTCGGGGCCGATGGCGAGCTGATCCGCGACGGGCGCGACATCCGCATCGGCGACACCGTCGTGGTCCAGCGGGCCGGTGACGTGATCCCGAAGGTGATGGACGTGGTGCTGGAGAAGCGCCCCGCCAATTCGCAACCCTATGCTTTCCCAACCCACTGCCCCGCCTGCGGCAGCCGGGCTCTGCGCGAGATCAACCCCCGCACGGGTAAGCCCGATGCCGTGCGCCGCTGCACCGGTGGCCTGATCTGCCCGGCACAGGGCGTCGAGCGCCTGAAGCACTTCGTCTCGCGCAACGGCTTCGACCTCGAGGGCTTCGGCCAGACCTATATCGAGGTGCTGTTCGAGGCCGGCCTGGTTCGCCAGCCCGCCGACCTGTTCCGCCTCGAATTCGAACCCTTGAAGGCCGCGATCGTGGCGCGGCGCGAGGCACTCTCGGCCGAGCGGCGGGCCGAAGGCGTGCCCGCCCCGAAGAAGCCGACCAAGAAGAAGGGCGAGGAGGAGGACAAGGCGATCAAGAATCTCCTCGCCTCGGTCGAGGACCGCCGCAGCCTGCCGCTGAACCGCTTCCTCTTCGCCCTCGGTATTCCGGAGATCGGCGAATCCACCGCCAAGGCCCTGGCCAAGCGCTTCCCCGACATGCCCGCCCTGATGGAAAGCGTCGCCGCCGCGGCGCGCGATCAGGCCGGGCCGCACTGGATCGAACTCTCCGCGCTGCCCCGCATCGGCCCGACCACCCGCGACCGCCTGCTGGAGGTGGGCTATCCGCGCACGGGCGCAGAGGCGGAGGCCGGTGACGACGAGGAGACGGAAATCCAGCCGCAGCAGGGGCGCGTCCGCCTGTCCGCGCCGCAGCGCGCCAGCCTGCTCGGCCATTACGGCGACGAGGACGCTGTCGCGGCCGGCCTCGCGCGGGCGGCCGAGCAGCGGCCCGGCGACGCCTACCGCCATTTCGCCGACGATGGCGAGATCGGACCGGTGGCGACGGATTCCCTGATCGCCTTCTTCGCGGAGCCCCACAACCAGACTGCGGTCCGGGCCCTCCTCGATCAGGTCCGGACGGAACCGATGGCGGCCCCGGCCTCCGCGACGGCCTTCGCCGGCAAGACGGTGGTGTTCACCGGCAGCCTGGAGCAGATGACCCGCTCCGAGGCCAAGGCCACCGCCGAGCGTCTCGGCGCCAAGGTCTCCGGGTCGGTCTCGGCCAAGACCGACCTCGTCGTGGCCGGACCGGGCGCGGGCTCCAAGCTGAAGGACGCCCAGAAGCACGGCGTCGAGGTCATCAGCGAGGAGGCATGGCTGGCGCTCGTCGCCGGCGCTTGAGCCGTGAATCCGGGACGCCTAGACTCGCCCCCGGCCATCTCCGGCCGGCACAGGACCGCCCAGGTCGCGCATGACCGTCATCGCCATCGACTTCGAGACCGCCAACGAGCGGCGCGACAGCGCCTGTGCCGTTGGGCTCGCCTGGATCGCCGATGGCCGGGTGGTCCGGCGGGAATCCCGGCTGATCCGGCCGCCCGAGCTGCGCTTCTCGCCGGGCAACATCCGCGTCCACGGCATCCTGCCGGCGGACGTACGGGACCAGCCGGACTTCCCCACCGTCATGGCGGAGTTCCTGCCCGACCTCGCTTCCGGGTTGATCCTCGCCCACAATGCCGGCTTCGACATGGGCGTGCTGCGCGCCTCGCTGGCGGCCTACGGGGTGAGGCCGCCGGCATTCTCCTATCTCTGCACGCTGCAGATCGCCCGGCGGGTGTTTCCGGCGGAGGAGGGGTGCGGCCTTGGCAAGGTGGCGGCGCGCCTCGGCATCCGCTTCGCGCACCACGATGCCGGCGAGGACGCCTATGCCTGTGCGGAGATCGCGCTTGCCGCCGCACGCGAGACCGGAGCGCCCGACATTCGCGCCTTATCGCGGAGGATCCACCTGCCGGTCACGACGCTCCCGGCCGGGGCCGGGGCCGAGGCCCGCCCGCCGGTGCGGCCGGACTCCCTGGCTCAGCGGGCCCGCAGGGCAGCCGGCGCTGGTCCCGCCCCGGCGCCCGGCCTGCATTTCGCGGTGCGCGGCAGCAGCGGGAACCGCTACGCCGTCACCGTGGAGGACCGGAGCACCGGCCCGAACCTGCGCTGCACCTGCATGGCCGGCCGCTACGGCACCCTGTGCCGCCACGTGAAGTCGCTGCTGGCGGGCGACATCACCGACCTCCTGTCGAACAACCACGACGACGTCGAAGTGCTGCGCGTCCGGATGACGGCGGCGTCGCTGGGGTGAGGCGGTCGCCGCCTCGACCGGTGTGAGAGCCGCCCGGTGAAAGCCGGGCGGTACCCGTGCCCTACGCCGCCTTCTTCGCCGCCGCGTCGCCGTAGAACGTCCCGCCGCGGGCGGCCATGTCGAGGAGGTTCTGCGGCACGGCGAAGCGCGGGCCATGCTTGGCTTCCAGCCCCTGCGCCAGCGTCACGAACGCCTGCGCGCCCATGAAGTCGATGTAGGACAGGGCGCCGCCGGTGAAGGGCGCGAAGCCGAAGCCGAGAATCGAGCCGACATCGGCCTCGCGCGGATCGGTCACGACGCCCTCGCCGACGGTGCGGGCCGCTTCGAGGGCCTGCACCACGAGCAGGCGCTCCTTCAGCTCCGTGAAGTCCACCGCATCGGGGTCGACCTTCGCCGCCTGGAGGCCGGCGAGGCCGGGCCAGAGGCGCTTCGGGGCGCCCTCGGGGTAGTCGTAGAAGCCCTTCTTGTTCTTGCGGCCGAGCCGGCCTTCGCCCTCGACGAGGGTGGACAGCAGAGCCTTCTGGGCGGGGTCGATGCTCTCGGCGCCGAGCTGCGCCTCGGTCGCCTTCACGATCTTCAGGGCGAGGTCGACGGCGACCTCGTCGGTGAGCGAGAGCGGACCGACCGGCATGCCCGCCTGGCGCCCGGCATTCTCGATCATCGCCGCCGGGATGCCCTCGTTGAGCATCTTGTGGCCTTCCAGCAGGTAGGCGCCGACGCAGCGGTTGGCGAAGAACCCGCGCGCATCGTTGACGACGATCGGGGTCTTCTTGATCGCCCGGACGTAGTCGAGGGCGGTGGCCAGCGCCGCGTCGCCGGTCTGGTCGCCCTTGATGATCTCGACGAGCATCATCTTCTCCACCGGGGAGAAGAAGTGGATGCCGACGAACTGCTCCGGCCGGGCCGAGGTCTTCGCGAGGCCGGTGATCGGCAGCGTGGAGGTGTTCGAGGCGAAGATCGTCTCCGGCCGGATCACGGCCTCGACCTTCGCGATGACCTCGGCCTTCACCTTCGGGTCCTCGAACACCGCCTCGATGACGAGGTCGCAGGTGGCGAGATCGGCGTAGTCGGCGCTGGCGCTGATGCGGGCGAGCAGGGCGTCGCGGTCGGCGGTCTTGGCCCGGCCCTTGTTGATCTGGTCGGTGACGAGCTTGTGGGCGTAGGCCTTGCCCTTCTCCGCCGCCTCCATCGACTGGTCGACGAGGACGACCTCCATGCCGGCATTGGCCGTGACGTAGGCCACGCCCGCACCCATGAAGCCGGCGCCGACGACGCCGACGCGGCCGACCTTGGTGGCCGGGACATCCTTCGGACGGCGCGCGCCCTTGTTCAGTTCGCCCATGGAGAGGAACAGCGTCCGGATCATCGCCGCCGCTTCCTTGGTTCGCAGGATATGGGCGAAGTACCGGCTCTCGACGCGCAGGGCCTGATCCATCGGCAGCTGCAGGCCCTCGTAGACGGAGGCCAGGATGGCCTTGGCGGCCGGGTAGTTGTCGTGCGTCTCGCGCCGGTAGATGGCGTTGGCCGGCGGCCAGATCATCATGCCGGCCGGCGAGTAGACCTTGCCGGAGGGGGCCTTGAACTTCGGCTGGTCCCAGGGCGCCACGGCCGAGCCGCCGGCGGCGATCCAGGCCTTCGCCTTGGCGACGATCTCGTCCTTGGCCGCGACCTCCTGGACGAGGCCCATGTTCCGGGCCATCAGCGGGCGGATCTGCTCACCCTTGAACAGCATCTGCAGGGCGTCGCCCGTCTGCATCAGGCGCGCCACGCGCTGGGTGCCGCCGCCACCCGGAAACAGGCCGACCTTGATCTCGGGCAGGCCGACGCGGGTCTTCGGGTCGTCGGAGAGCACCCGGTAGTGGCAGGACAGGGCGAGTTCGAAGGCTCCGCCGAGGCAGATGCCGTTCACCGCCGCCGCGAAGGGCTTGCCGCAGGTCTCGAGCTTGCGGAAGACGAGGCTGAGCTTGCGCGACTCCTCGAAGAAGTGGTGCATCGCCGCCTCCTCGCCGCGCTCGGCCTTCAGCGACTCGAAGGCACGGCCCAGGCCCTGGAGCATCGTCAGGTCGGCGCCGCCCGAGAAGTTGTCCTTGCCCGAGACGATGACGCAACCCTTGATGGCGGCATCCGCCACCACAGCGGCGACCACCTGGCTCAGCTCGTCCATCACCGCGTCGGTGAAGACGTTCATGGAGCGACCGGGCATGTCCCAGGTCGCCAGCGCGATCCCGTCGGCGTCGGTTTCGAGTCGGAAGTTGGTGAGATTCATCGCTGATCCTCGAATATGCGGCGGGTAAGCGGCTTCAGCACGCGTGCTTAAGCCAATGTCAAAACTTGCGAAGGCATCTCGAATTGCCGGGGGGCACATTGCTGCGACAGGACATGACCATGACCGCACGGACCGGATGCCCGGGTTGCCGCGATGGAACCGAACTCGACTTCACCTTCACGATGGCCTTCCAGCCGATCCTCGACCTCGCGGCGAACCGGGTCTGGGGCTACGAGGCGCTGGTGCGCGGGACGGGCGGCGAATCCGCCGCCTCGATCCTCAACCGCGTGACGCCCGAGACCGTCTACCGGTTCGACCAGGCGGCGCGGGTGAAGGCGATCGAACTCGCCGGCCGGCTGTTTCCCGCCGACGATGCGACCCGCCTGTCGATCAACTTCATGCCGAACGCCGTCTATGAGCCGGCGGCCTGCATCCGCTCGTCCCTCGAGGCGGCCCGCAAGGCGGGCTTCGCCCATGACCGGATCATGTTCGAGTTCACCGAGAACGAGAAGTTCCGGGACACCGCCCATGTCTCGCGCATCGTCGCCGAGTACCGCCGCCAGGGCTTCCTGACCGCCCTCGACGACTTCGGCGCAGGTTTCGCCGGTCTCAGCCTGCTGGCGAACTTCCAGCCCGACCTGATCAAGATCGACATGGATCTGCTGCGCGGCATCGACACCGATCAGCGTCGCCAGATCATCGTGGCGGGAATCATCGGCATCGCCCAGGCCCTGGATATCGCGGTGATCGCGGAGGGCGTCGAGACGGCGTCCGAGCTCGACACCCTGCGCAACCTCGGTGCGACCCTGTTCCAGGGCTACCACTTCGCCAAGCCGCATCTCGAGGAATTGCCTCGGGTCAGCGGCTTCCCGGTGGCCGGCCCTCCGGCGGGCGGATCTGCCCGCGCGCATGTGGCTTGAGCCGGCCATCGGGGTCGCCGCCGGTCCGGCTCAGCGTGCCGGCATCGGGGCGCCGGGAGCGCCCGGGACGCCGTTCGCCGCCGAGTCGCCGGCCGAGGCGATCGCCAGCATGTTGAGGAGCTTGGTCACCGAGGCCTGCGAGATCGTGGTCACGGTGGAGGCCGGATCGGCATTGACGGCCTGGAACTTCTGGTAGGTCTTGTCGCCGTAGATCTCGGAGAGGTGCTTCAGCTCGTCGAGGCTGAACTTCTCCGCATAGGCCTTGGACAGGCCGTCGAGCATGGTCTCGCGCTGCTTGTCGAACTCGGCGCGGATCTCCTTGCGCACGGCCTCGGCCTTGTCCTCCTTCATCGGCGCCACGGTCTTCTCGAGGGCGCCCGTGAAGCCGACCTCCAGGTTCTTGATCGTGGTCTTCTGGACGAGGTCCTTGGCGACCGCGATGCGCTCCGCGGCGTCGTCGGCGCGGGCGGCCATCGGCAGGCAGAGGGCCGTGGTCAGGCAGAGGGTGGCGAGCAGGCGCGTCATCGTGGCGTATCCTCGAAGGTTCTTGTCGTGAGCCGGTCGCCGGGCGGCGGCGGGCGCCGCCGTCTACCGCACTTGGGCCCCTCAGGGGAGGCGACTCAGCCTCACACCCGCTCGATGATGGTGGCGGTGCCCATGCCGGCGCCGATGCAGAGGGTTACCAGGGCACGCTCCTTGCCGGTGCGCTCCAGTTCGTCGAGCACGGTGCCCAGGATCATCGCGCCGGTGGCGCCCAGGGGATGGCCCATGGCGATGGCGCCGCCGCAGACGTTGATCCGGGCCGGGTCCACGTCGAAGGCCTGCTGGAAGCGCAGCACGACGGCGGCGAAGGCCTCGTTGACCTCGAACAGGTCGATGTCGGACAGGCTCATGCCGGCCCGCGCCAGCACCTTCTTCGTCACGTCCACCGGGCCGGTGAGCATCAGGGCCGGGTCCGAGCCGATATTGGCGAAGGCGCGGATGCGGGCGCGGGGCCTGAGGCCCGCGGCGCTGCCGGCCTCACGCGATCCGATCAGCACGGCGGCGGCGCCATCGACGATGCCCGACGAGTTGCCCGCATGGTGGACGTGGTTGACGGTCTCGACGTCCGGATGCGCATCGATGGCCACCGCGTCGAAGCCGCCCATCTGGCCCATCTGGACGAAGGAGGGCTTGAGCTGCCCCAGCGACTGCATGTCGGTGGTGGGTCGCATGTGCTCGTCGTTGGCCAGCAGCGTGAGGCCGTTGATGTCGCGCACCGGGACGACCGCGTCGGCGAACCGACCCTCGGCCCAGGCGGCGGCGGAGCGCTTCTGCGACTCGACCGCGTAGGCGTCGCACTCGTCGCGGCTGAAGCCGTATTTCGAGGCGATGAGGTCGGCCGACACGCCCTGGGGCATGAAATACGACTTGATCGCGATGGCCGGGTCCACCGGCCAGGCGCCCCCCGAGGCGCCCAAGCCCACGCGGCTCATGGATTCGACGCCGCCGCCCACCGTCAGGTCGTGCTGGCCGGCCATGACTTGCGCCGCGGCGAAGTTCACGGCGTCGAGGCCGGACGCACAGAAGCGATTGATTTGCACGCCCGGCACGTGGGTGCCGTAATCGGCCACCAGGGCGGCGGCCCGGGCGATGTCGCCGCCGGCCTCGCCGACCGGGTCGACGCAGCCGAGCACCACGTCGTCGACGCGGCGGGTGTCGAGGTCGTTGCGCTCCTTGAGGGCGCGCAGGGCCACCTCGGCGAGGCGAAGCGCCGTCACCTCGTGCAGCGACCCATCGGGCTTGCCGCGGCCCCGCGGGGTGCGGACATGGTCGTAGATGAAGGCCTCGGGCATGCGCGTTTCCTTGTTTCCCTCCCCCCTCCGCGGGGGAGGGTGGCGAACGTCAGTGAGCCGGGGGAGGGGAGCGCCCCGTCCGGAGACGGCGCTCCCCTCTCCCGAACCGGCCTCACGGCCGGGCCACCCTCTCCCGCAAAGGGGAGAGGGGTCGGGAGCCTTCTTAGAAAGCCTCGGCGCTGAGCGCCATCGTCGTGTCGGCGCCGGCCTTGATCCGCACCAGCCGGGTCGCGGTCTCGGGCAGCATCCGTTCCATGTAGAAGCGTCCGACCACGAGCTTCGCGGCCATCGCCTCGGAGGCGGCCTCGGCCTGGCGTGCGAGGGCCGCCTTGGCGATGCGCGCCCACATGTAGCCCATGGCCACGAGGCCGAGGAGGTGCATGTAGTCGGTGGCACCGGCGCCGGCATTGTCCGGCTTCGTGAAGGCGTTCTGCATGAACCACATGGTGGCGCCCTGCAGGTCGTTCAGACCGGCCTGGAGGGGAGCGACGTAGGGCGTCATCGCCTCGTCCTCGCCGTGGTCCTTGATGAACGTCTGCACCTCGCCGAGGAAGCTCATCATCGCCCGGCCGCCGTCCTTGGGCAGCTTGCGGCCGATCAGGTCCATGGCCTGGATGCCGTTGGCGCCCTCGTAGATCATGGCGATGCGGGCATCGCGCACGAACTGCGACATGCCCCATTCCTCGATGTAGCCGTGGCCGCCGAACATCTGCTGCGCCTCGACCGCGTTGGCGAAGCCCTTGTCGGTGAGGACGCCCTTCACCACCGGCGTCATCAGGCCCATGTGGTCTTCGGCCGCCTGACGCTGCTTCTCGTCGTCGGAGCGGTGGCCGATATCGGCCTGGAGCGCGGTCCAGAGCACGAGGGCGCGGGCGGCCTCGTTGAAGGCCCGGATGCCCATCAGGGTGCGGCGCACGTCCGGATGGACGATGATCGGATCGGCGGCCTTCTCGGGTGCCTTCGCACCGGTGAGCGAGCGGCCCTGGAGCCGGTCCTTCGCGTAGGCGACGGCGTTCTGGTAGGCGACCTCGGACTGGCCGAGGCCCTGGACGCCGACCGCAAGGCGAGCCTCGTTCATCATCACGAACATCGCGTTGAGGCCGCGATTCTCCTGGCCGACGAGCCAGCCCTTCGCCCCGTCATAGTTCATGACACAGGTCGAGTTTCCGTGGATGCCCATCTTGTGCTCGAGCGAGCCGCAGGACACCGGATTGCGCGCGCCCACCGATCCGTCGGCGTTCACGAGGAATTTCGGCACCACGAAGAGGGAGATGCCCTTCGTGCCGGCCGGCGCGCCCTCGATGCGGGCGATCACGAGGTGGATGATGTTCTCGGACAGGTCGTGCTCGCCGGCCGAGATGAAGATCTTCGTGCCGGTGAGGCTGTAGGAGCCGTCGCCGTTCGGCACGGCCTTGGTCTTGAGGAGGCCGAGATCGGTGCCGCAATGCGGCTCCGTGAGGTTCATGGTGCCGGTCCAGGCGCCTTCCACCATCTTCGGCAGGTAGAGGGCCTTCTGCTCCTCGGACCCGTGTACCAGGAGGGCGGCCATCGCGCCCTGGGTCAGGCCGGGATACATGCCCAGCGCCAGGTTGGCCCCCGAGGCGAATTCCTGGATCGCGGTGTTGAGGGTGTGCGGCAGGGCCTGCCCACCGTATTCCTCGGGCATCGACAAGCCCATCCAGCCGCCGCCCGCATAGGCGTCGTAGGCGGCTTTGAAGCCCTTCGGGGTCGTCACGCTGCCGTCGGGATGGCGCGTACAGCCCTCCCGGTCGCCGACGGCGTTGAGGGGTGCGAGCACCGTCTCGGCGAGCTTGGCGCCCTCGTTGAGGACGGCCTCCATCACGTCGGGCGACGCATCGGCGAAGCCGCGCAGGTTGTCGTAGCGATGGAACCCGAACACGTCGTTCAGCAGGAACAGGACGTCCTCGACCGGTGCCTTGTAGCTTGGCATCGCGCATCATCTCCCCGAAACGGCAGCGTTCCTGAACGGCCTCACAGCCGCCGGCGCACCTGATGGTTCATATATAAACTATTCTGCGCCGGACGAAAGGGGGCCCGTGCAGGCCGGCGAGAATGGAGGGCGTATCGCGAATCCACCGAGCCTTAACCGCCTGTTTACCAAGACTACCAAATGTCGGGGAGGACGGATCTGCCATTAACCCCTCCCTCGTGTTTCGGTGGTGGGGGGCGCTCGCGGATCGAGCCATGGACTTCGCCGAGTCAGGTTTGACGATGACACGCAACGCGCCCCTCGACCTCGAAGGCTTCGACCCCGACGTTCTTGAGGCGGCGCGGGACGTGGCGCGCCGGGCCGGCATTCCGGTCGAGACCTGGATCGCCTCCATCGTGGACCCCGCTGCCCGCGGAGACAGGACCGCGGCCGCCCCCGAGAATCCGCGTCCGCAAGCGCCCGAAACCGCGAAGAGCGAGACGCCCCAGCTCGGCGCAGCGCCGGCGCCGGTCGAGATCAGGGCCACGACTTCCCCCGGCGGCCCGCCCGCCGCCGCGACCGGCAAGAACGCCGCGCTCACCGAGATGATGCGCCGCCTCGACGGAATCGACCAGCGCATCGGTGCCGAGGCACCCGTGCCGGCGGCCTCCATCGCCGCGAAGGCCGAGCCGGCCTCCGAGATGGCCCAGCGCCTCGCCGAGATCGAGCGCCGGATGACCGAGATCGGCGAGCAGCTCGCTTCGCCGCGCCCCCTCGGCCGTCGCGGCCGGCCGGCCGTCACCGAGGTCCGTGACGCTGTCACCGAAATTCGCCAGCGCCAGCGGGAGCTGGCCGGCGCTCCCCCGGCCCCCGCGCCCGCCGCCGCGCCGACGACGCTCGTCGACGCCCCGGCCATCGCCGAACTCCAGAGCGAGGCGACCCGCCTGCGCGAATCGATCGGCAGTCTCGCCAGCGGCCGCGAGGTCGGCGCGCTCGAAAAGGCGATGCAGACCCTTGCGGCCGGCGTCCAGAATGCGCAGGTCCCCGCCGATCTCGCCGCCGTCGCCGCTCCCATCGCGGCGATCCGGGCGCAGGTGGAGCGCCTGGCCGAAGACGTCGCCGAGAACGTGCATGCCCGCATCGCGGCCGATGTCGAGCGCCTCGCCACCAAGATGAACGGGACGTTCCAGGGCGCGTCCTCCGGCCTCGCCGAGGGGGACGTCGTCGCCGGGCTGTTCCGGGAGCTCGATGAGGTCCGTCGCCTGATCGGCGCGCTCGCCGGTCCGGAGCGGATTCAGAGCCTCGCCACCGGGCTTCAGGCCATCAGCAACCAGATCTCGCAGCTCCAGGCCGGCATGGGCGGCGAGGGCTCCGGCATGGCGGAGCTCCGCCCCCTGCTGGAGGAGATCCGCATCGGCCTGCGGTCGAACGCCGAGACCGGCATCGGCGAGCAGATCCAGCAGATGGACGCCAAGCTCGACGCCCTGCGCGGGGCGGGTCCGATGGCCGCCCACCAGGATTCGGACATCATCCTGCACCGGATCGATGCGCTGTCCGAGAAGGTCGACCGGGTCAGCATCAATCCGGTCGGCGACCTGATCGGGCGCCTGGAGGATATCGGGGCGACCCTGCGCCGGCCGGCGCAGCCGGACGAGAACCTCGCCTCCATCCATGGCATGCTGCACGAGCTGACGGTGAAGCTCGACCGGATCGGCACGAGCGAAGGACCGCGCGACGAGGGCCTCGACGCCCTGGAGCAGCAGGTGCTGGCCCTGGCCGAGCGCATCGACACCCGCGACGCCGACCCGGCACTGGCCGGCCTCGAGCGTACCATGACCGACCTCCTCGATCAGGTCTCGGCCCTGCGGGCCGAGGCGCCGATGGAGGCCGCCGTGGAACGCGCGGCCCGCAACGCGGTCGCCGAAACCATGGGCGCTGCCTCCGAAACCGGCGAAGTCGCGCTCCTGCGGGCGAGCCTGGCGGACCTGCGCGCGCATCAGGTCGCCTCCGAGCAACGGATGCAGTCGACGCTGACCGGCGTCTATTCCGCCCTGGAGCGGCTGGTCGGCCGCATGGGCACCGCCGACCCGGACGCTCCCCTTCCGCTGACGCCCCGTGCGCCGCGTGACCTTTCCCAACGAGACACGGCCAGGGAGCCGAGTGCCGAGCAGCCGGCCGGCGCCGGTCCGCCGCGCCGGCCGGATCCGGTCCGGGCCGAGCGCACCCATGTGTCCGGCCCCGACCTGCCGCTGGAGCCCGGGGCCGGTCGACCGGGCCGCGAGCGGTCCGCCGGGCGCATCGAGACGGGCGACTCAGCCGCCGCCGACAGCGACATCAAGACGAGCTTCATCGCCGCCGCCCGGCGCGCAGCCCAGGCCGCGCAGGCCGAGGCCGCGGGCCAGACTGGCGCGACCGACGCGGACGGCATCCGCAACGCGGCCGATGCCGGGCAGCGCGAAGGCCGCTTCGGACGCTTCCGCAGCGGCATCGACCGGCGCCGCAAGCCGCTCCTCCTCGGCCTCGCGGCGGTCGTCCTGCTCCTCGGTGCCCTGCAGGCCCTGAATGCCCGCCGGACTTCCAGCGAGCAGGCCGCCGCCGAGCCGGTGGCCGCCCTGTCGGCGCCCGCGAACCGCGACGCCGGCCCTGCGTCCGAGACGGCTGCAAAGTCGCCGGAGGCCATATCTTCGGACGCCAAATCTTCGGATGGGAAATCCACAGGCCCGTCCGTCGCCGATCCGCAGACGACGCAGAGCCTCGCCGAGGGCGCGCCGGCCAAGGCCGTCGAACCCGCCGCCCGCTCCCTTGTGCCGCGCGTGACCACGATGGCGGGCCTCTCCGCCGACCTCGCCGTGGTGCCGCCGGCCCTGGTCAAGCTGCGTCAGGCCGCTCTCGACGGCGACGGCGCGGCTGCCTACGACCTCGGCATGCGGGCGGCCGAGGGTCGCGGGATGGGACGCGACCCGGCGCTCGCGGTGAAGATCTTCGAGCAGATCGCGGCCAGCGGTTTCGCACCGGCGCAGTACAAGCTCGGCAGCCTGTACGAGAAGGGCGTCGGCGTCGCCCGCGACCTGAACCAGGCCAAGCTCTGGTACGGCCGCGCCGCCGAACTCGGCAATGCCCGCGCCATGCACAACCTCGCCGTGATCTACGCCGAGAACCCGGCCGCCGGCGGCAAGCCCGACTTCGCCACCGCCTCTCTCTGGTTCAAGCGCGCGGCCGAGTTCGGCCTGCGCGACAGCCAGTACAACCTCGCGGTGCTGTATGCCCGGGGCATGGGCGTTCAGCAGGATCTGGCCCAGTCCTTCCTCTGGTTCTCCGCCGCCGCGGCGCAGGGCGACGAGGATGCCGCGAAGAAGCGCGACGACGTGGCGGCCAAGCTCGACGCCAAGGCTCTGGGCGCCGCCCGGGCGCAGGTGGCGGCCTTCAAGCCCAAGGTGCCGGAGCCGGCCTCCAACGAGATCCCGGCGCCGCTGCCGACCGAGAACACCATGAGCCTCCTCGGCGCGCCGCCGCCCTCCGGCAACGTTCCGCCGGCGCGGCGGATCTGAGCGGGCGCCTCACGGAGATGCGAGCTTCTGCCGCCATTCCGCAATGCGGCGAACCCGGCGGTCCGGCGTTGTCGAAGGGATGACGCCCGGACCATACTGACCGGGTGGCCCATTCCATAGGGCAGGCCGTCACCGCGGGGCGGCCTGGACAAGCGGAGAGCCGATGGCACGCGTGACGACGGTTCCCCCGGTCGCCCTGATCCTGGGGATCGCCGGGCTGATTCCGTTCCTGGGCTTTGCCCTGCTCGCCTATAGCGGCTCCGATGGCGGCCTCGGCACCATCGGCCTCAGCCCCCGTCTCGTCCTCTCGACCTACGGCGCCGTGATCGCGTCGTTCCTCGGCGGCATCCGCTGGGGCGCGGCGGCCGCCCGCAACTCGGGCGGAGCGGACTATGCCATCGCGATCCTGCCCTCTCTGATCGCCTGGGCGGCTCTGGCGGCCCCGGCGCCCTGGGACCTGCGTATCCTCGGGGTCCTGGTGCTCGCCTGGGGCCTCGTCGACCAGGATTTGCCGCGTCGCGGCCTCGTCCCGGTCTGGCTCGGCCGCCTGCGCCTCGCCCTGTCCGGCGTCGCGGGCGCCTCGCTGCTGCTCGCCGCCTGACCCCGCGCCGGCCGCCTCAATCCTTGCTCAGCATCGCCTTGCCGATGGCGAAGACGCGTCCGTCCCCGAGGAGATGCGCGGTGAATCCGGCGGGGAACAGCGGCTCGAAGGCGGCGTTGCGGACATTGAGGCCGCCCGCATAGGCGCCGAAGGCCGGCATGACCAAGCGGCGGCCGTCGGTGATGAAGCAGCGTCGCCGCACCGCGCGACCGCGCATCGCGACCTTGCCGCAGGGATGCAGGTGGCCGGCCACCTCGCCCTCCGGAGCGTCGAGGGTCGGCTCGTGCCGAAGGGTCAGCCCGCCCACCCTCAGGGTCTCGGCGTAGCGTCCGCCGACGCCCTCGCTGACCGCATGGTCGTGATTGCCGGCGATCCAGACCCAGTCGCGGCCCTCCTGAAGGGCGGCCACCATGGCACGGTCGCCGGGCTCCATCCGGTCGGGCCCGCGGGCGTCGTGGAAGGAATCCCCCAGCGCCACGACGCAGGCCGGATCGAGCCGGGCGATCACCTCGTGCAGGCAAGCCAGGGTCTCGCGGGTGTCGTAGGGCGGCAGGAATTGGCCGGACCGGGCCGCGAAGGCCGAACCCTTCTCCAGATGAAGATCGGACACGATCAGGGTGCGGTGCTGAGCGAGCCAGAGGCCGCCGCAGAGATCGAGGGCGACGGCTTCGCCCGCGAGCGTCAGGCCGGGGGCCCGGGTGGTCTTCTCAAGTCTCTGGCCGAGCGCCAAAACCGCATCCTCTGCGTTCGGGGAAGGGCGTTTCACCACGCGCTCAGGCCAGCGCTTCTTCGAGCAACTGCGCCTCGGCTTCGGCCAGAATCTCGTCTGCGCCCTCGCCGTAGACCCGTTCGCGCCCGATCTCGAGCATGACGGAGACGGAGAGCGGCGAGACGCGATCGAGCGCCTTGTGGATGATTCGCCCCTGGATGCGCCTCAACATCATACCGAGGCGCTTCACGTCGAGGAGTCCGGTTGCCGCATCCTGGCGTGCCGCCTTGAGGAGGAGGTGGTCGGGCTGGTGCTTGCGCAGCACGTCGTAGACGAGGTCGGTCGAGATCGTGACCTGCCGCCCGGTCTTCGCCTGGCCTGGATAGCGCCGCTCGATCAGGCCGGCGATGACGGCGCATTGCCGGAAGGTGCGCTTCATCATGGCGGATTCGTCGAGCCAAGCCTCGAGATCGTCGCCGAGCATGTCCTCGGCGAACAGCATCTCGAGAAAGTCCGGCTCCCGGCCGATGCGCTCGCCGACATCCCGGTTGAGCCAGATCGCGATCCCGTAATCGTTGGCGGCGAAGCCCAATGGCCGCATCCGTTCCCGCTCCAGGCGCCGGGTGAGCAGCATGCCCAGCGTCTGGTGCGCCAGCCGCCCCTCGAAGGGGAAGGCGGTGATGTAGTAGCGCCCGGCGCGCGGGAAGGTCTCGACCAGCAGGTCCCGCTCGCCGGGCAGGAGCGAGCGGCTGCGCTGCTGCAGGAGATAGGAGGCCACCTGCTTCGGGAGCCGGTCCCACTCGAACGGATCGGCGATCAGGGCCCGCACCCGCGCGGCGAGGAAGGTCGAGAGCGGAAACTTCGCCCCGGCGTAGGAGGGGATCGCCGGATCGGTGCCCGGCCCGGCCCGGGTCGCCAGCGCCTCGTCCTCGGACAGGCCCTCGAAGCGCAGGACCTCGCCGGCGAACAGGAAGGTGTCGCCCGGGGTCAGGGTGTCGGCGAAATCCTCCTCGATCTCCCCCAACACCCGGCCGCCCTTGGGCAGGATCGCGCCGGGCTTGCCGCGCACGCCGCGGGCGAGGCGGACCTTCACCTTGGCGGATTCCACGATGGTGCCGACATTCATCCGGTACTGCTGGGCGATGCGGGCGTCGCGCACCCGCCACAGGCCGTCCGGCCCGCGCAGGATCTTGGCGAAGCGCTCGTAGGCACGGAGTGCGTAGCCGCCGGTGGCGACGTAATCGACCACCGCTTCGAAATCCTCCCAGGACAGGGTCGCGTAGGGGGCGGCCGAGACGATCTCCTCGTAGAGCTGCACCGGATCGAAGGCGTCGGCGCAGGCCATGCCGAGGACGTGCTGGGCGAGCACGTCGGGAGCGCCGAGGCGGGCGTCGGGCGTGTCCTGGGCGGCGGCCTCGACGGCGTCGAGGGCGGCCTGGCATTCGAGCATCTCGAAGCGGTTCGCCGGCACGAGGTAGGCCTTGGACGGCTCGTCCATGCGGTGGTTAGCGCGCCCGATGCGCTGCATGATCCGGCTCGCCCCCTTCGGGGCCCCGATGTTGATGACGAGGTCGACGTCGCCCCAGTCGATGCCGAGGTCGAGGGTGGCGGTGCAGACGATCGCCCGCAACTGCCCGGCCGCCATCGCGGCCTCGACCCGGCGGCGCTGCGTGGCGTCGAGCGAGCCGTGATGCAGCGCGATGGGATAGTTCGCGTCGTTGATCCGCCAGAGTTCCTGGAAGGTGTACTCGGCCTGGAGACGGGTGTTGACGAACACCAGCACGGTCCGGTGCTGCCCGATGAGCTCGTAGATCGCCGGCATCGCCTGCCAGGCCGTATGACCGGCGAGCGGGAGGGTGAGGCCGGTATCCAGCATGCGCAGGTCGGGGGCGGCACCGCCCTTGACCACGACGAGCTCGGCCATGGCGACCGCCGGTTTCGCCGCGGAGGAAGCCGGAACGGGCTGCTGCGGCACGAGATAGCGGCGCAACTCGTCCGGTTCGCGCACGGTGGCGGAGAGGCCGATCGCGGTGAGGCCCGGGCCCAGGCGGTGCAGGCGGGCGAGCGCCAGGGACAGGAGGTCGCCGCGTTTGGACGTCACCAGCGCGTGCAACTCGTCGAGCACCACGCAGGAGAGGTTGGCGAAGAGGTCCGCCGCCTCCCGGTGTGCAATGAGGAGGGCGAGCTGCTCGGGCGTGGTCAGCAGGATATCGGGCGGGCGCGCGATCTGGCGGGTGCGCTTGTGCGAGGGCGTGTCGCCGGTGCGGGTCTCGACGCGCACATTCAGCCCCATCTCTGCGATGGGGGCGTCGAGGTTGCGGGCGATGTCGACCGCGAGCGCCTTCAGGGGCGAGACGTAGAGGGTGTGCAGGCCCCGCGACTTCGTCGAGGCGGGCCGCGCCGCCAGGGCGGTCAGGCTCGGCAGGAAGCCGGCCAGCGTCTTGCCGGCCCCCGTGGGTGCCACGAGTAGGGCCGAGCGGCCGTGCCCGACGATGTCGAGGAGTTCAAGCTGGTGGGGGCGGGGCGCCCAGCCGCGCGCGGAGAACCAGGCGGCGAAGCGCTCCGGCAGCGGCGATGCGGCGGCGCGCTTGCTCAGGCCAGGGCCATCAGGAAACGGTCGATGAGCTCCAGCGCCCGCTCGGACATCGCACCGGGATAGCGCACGAAGATGTGGCAGCCGCCGGGATAGATCGCCGTATGGCCGCCATTGCCCGCAGCCGCCCAGCGGGCCGACATGTAGAGCGTATCGTCGAGGAGCGGATCGTGGGTGCCCACGGTGAACAGGGCGGGCGGCAGCCCTTTCAGGTCGGCATAGACCGGCGAGACGTCGGGTCGGCGCCGGTCGATCCCCTCGCGGACATAGACGTTGGCGAAGTTGGTGAGGTCCTGCGTGTTCACCACGAGGCGTTCCTCGCCCCAGTTGCGCACGCTTGGGGTCAGGCCGAGATCGAAGAAGCCCGCATTCAGGTTGGCGCCCCGGAAGGCGCGGGGCAAGCCGTGCTTGTCGCGCAAACGCAGCAGCACCATGACGGCGAGCTGCGCACCGGCCGATTCCCCGCCGATGGTCAGGGCGGAGATCCCGAACTCGGCACGGCCCGGGCCGGCGAGCCAGAGGGCGGCGGCCTCGCAATCCTCAAGGGCGGCCGGGTACGGGTGCTCGGGCGCGAGGCGGTACTCGACCGACAGGCAGACGAAGCCGCAGATGTCGGCGATCCGCTCCAGCCAAGGGTCCTGTTCGTCGGCCGAACCCCAGACCCAGCCACCCCGATGGATGTGCAGGTAGGCGCCCCGCAGCTTCGTCCACTTGCGTGCATCCGGACGGATGACGCGCAGCTGCAGAGGACCGCCGGGTCCGTCGATCGTCAGGGTCTCGGCACGGGCGCTGCGCGGCATCGCCGGCGAGGCCTGCGTGCCCTGGCGGCGGCGCGCGCGCACCTCCGTGATCGGGATCGACCACGGATCGACCTGCGCGGCATGGGCAGCCACGATCTCCGCGTTCAGGCGCTTGGTCTCGGGATCGATCATCGCCGGATCGAACAGGGCGTGGTCGATCATGGAACGGTTCGTTTCATCAAGGGGTCAGTCTGCGGGGCGCGGGTCAAACCGGGGAGCGTGATCGCATCACCAAGATGGGACCGTGCACGGGTGCGTGCCATCCGTCCCTGGTGCGAACACGCCTAACGCACTCGGATGGGTCGGGTTTCGTGCGAACTGTGTCGCTTGCGTCACGGTTCCGCCGGGTTCACGGGGTTGAGAGGCGACATCGTACGGCTCCAGGACCTTCCCATGACGCTCGACCACGACCCGCGCCGCCCGCCGTCCTACGGGGGGCAGCCCTATGCTGGCGCGCCGTTCCCGGACCAGGGCCGACGCTCGGCCCTGCGCCGCTTCCTCGGCGGCTCGCCGGCCGCCGTGTTCATGAAGCTCCTGTTCCTGTCGGTGCTGGTCGGCGCCGTGATGGCGACCCTCGGCGTCACCCCCGGCCTGCTGTTCTGGCACGCCTACGACGCGGTGCGGACCCTGATCGACCTCGGCCTTGCCACCTTCCACGATTTCGGCCGCTGGATCCTGGCTGGCGCGGTGGTGGTGGTGCCGCTCTGGCTTCTCTCGCGCTTCTTCGCGGTGTCGAAGTAGCGGGGTTCGGACCCGCTCCAACGAAGAAGGGGCCGGTGTTGCCACCGGCCCCTTGCCAAGAACGCTTGCGAAGAACCCTTGCCAAGAACGTCTGCCCTCGAGGCGCGAAGTTCAGCGCTGGACGATGACCTTCGCGCCGACCTTGGCGCGGGTGTAAAGGTCGGCCACGTCGTCGTTGGTCATGCGGATGCAGCCCGAGGACACGGCGGTGCCGATCGTCTCCGGCTCGTTCGAGCCGTGGATGCGGTAGATCGAGTTGCCGAGATACATGGCGCGGGCGCCGAGCGGGTTCTCGATGCCGCCCTTCATGAAGCGCGGCAGGTCGGGGCGGCGGCGCAGCATCTCGGCCGGGGGACGCCAATCGGGCCACTCGCGCTTCATGGTGATGGTCTGCACGCCACCCCAGGTGAAGCCCGGACGACCGACGCCGACGCCGTAGCGCAGGGCCTTGCCGTCGCCGAGCACGTAGTACAAGCGCCGCTCGGCGGTGGAGACCACGATGGTGCCCGGGGCGTAGCTGCCCGCATAGGCGACTTCCTCGCGCTGGATCGCCGACATCTGCGGCACCGCCGAGGACGGGGCCATCGGGTCGGCGGCGGGCAGGGAGGCGTTGGCGGTGGGGAGCGCCACGGGCTCGGCCTGCGGCCGCACCCGGATGACCAGGGCGTTGTCGAGCGGCTGGCGGGTGAGCGGGTCGATCTCGTAGGCGGCGGCGGGCGAGGCCCACGCGCCCAGCGCGCAGACGAGCCCGGTCAGGGCGGGGGCGAAACGGCGCATCGGAGCCTCTCAAAGGCGAACGTAGTCTGTGGAAACGGCTTGGAAAACTTGACGCACGGTACGGTGCGAAGTGTGCCCAAGACGTAAACGCTCACGCTTCAAAGCCAAGCCGAATTCGCACCGCAGCGACGCTTGCCGCAGCGTCGTGATTTCGTGGCAACACCGTGGCACCTTGGCCGTGGCGAAGCTGCTCAGACCGCATCGAGGCCGAGATCGATGATCGGCGCGCTGTGGGTAATCCAGCCGCAGGAGATCAGGTCGACACCGGAGGCCGCCACCGCCCCGACGGTGTCGCGGTTGATCCGGCCCGAGGCCTCGGCGATGGCGCGACCGTCGATCATCGCCACGGCCTCGGCGAGCCGCTGTGGCGACATGTTGTCGAGAAGCACGGCATCGGCATTCACCGAGAGCGCCTGTTCGAGCTGCGCGAGGGTGTCGACCTCGACCTCGATCTTCACGAGGTGGCCGGCATAGGCGCGGGCGCGCTCGATCGCCGGCACGATGCCGCCTGCGACCGCGACGTGGTTGTCCTTGATCAGCACGGCGTCGTCGAGGCCGTAACGGTGGTTCGAGCCGCCGCCGGCGCGGACCGCATGCTTCTCCAGGGCGCGCAGGCCCGGCGTGGTCTTGCGCGTGCAGACGATGCGGGCCTTGCCGTGGGGACGGGCCGCCTCGACGAGGGAAGCAGTCGCGGTGGCGACGCCCGACATCCGGCAGAGCAGGTTGAGAGCGACGCGCTCGGCCGTGAGGATGGCGCGGGCCGGACCGGCCAGACGGATCACCACGTCGCCGGGCTTTACCCGGGCGCCGTCACCGAGCTCCACCGTCACCGCCACGGTCGGATCGATCAGCCCGAAGGCGATCACGGCGGTGTCGACGCCGGAGATCACCCCATCCTGGCGCGCGGCGATGACGCCCTCCAGCCGGGCGCTGGCCGGCACGATCGCGTCGGTGGTGATGTCGCCCGCCCGGCCGAGATCCTCGAGCAACGCCGCGCGGACGATGGGCTCCACCATCAGGCGGGGCAGGGGGGGCAGCTCAGACGCTTCGGACATGGTCCAGATTCCGGAAGGGAGGACGAGGAGCCTGCCCCGCCTGTGGCGGCGGGACAGGCTCGCGGGGTCAGGCGGCGGCGACGGCCCGCCCGGGCTCGACGGCCTCGGTCATCGCCCGGAGGTCGGACAACGTCAGTTCGGTGTGTCCCGGTGCGTCCTGGGCGGGGTGGTCGCTGCGCCAATGAGCGCCGCGGCTTTCCCGCCGCGACAGGGCCGAGGCCGCGATGGCGAGCCCCGTCAGGGCGGCATCGCAGCCGGCCCAGGCAGACGGGGCGAGGCGACTCACCGCCTCCGTCAGCCCGTCCGCCTCGCGAACGACGCCGACCTGCCGTTCCATCACGGCGCGCAGGGCGTCGCGATCGGACTCGCCGCGGGGTGACGCGGCCTCGGCACGGGCGTGAGCCGGCGCCGGGACGGCGGAAACGGCCTCGGCGATCCACGGCGCGAAGGCCATGGCTTCCAGGAGCGAGTTGCTGGCGAGGCGGTTGGCGCCGTGAAGCCCGGTCGAGGCGACCTCGCCGCAGGCGAAGAGTCCCGGCACCGTGCTGGCGCCGGTCGCGTCCACCATCACGCCGCCCATGTGGTAGTGCGCCGCCGGCCGGACCGGGATCGCCTGCGTTCGCGGGTCGATGCCGGCGCCGGCGCAGAGGCCGGCCACGGTCGGGAACCGCGTCGCCATGCGGTCTCCGAGCTCGCCCCGGCAATCGAGGAACACCTGCGCGCCGCGCGTCAGCGCCTGGAAGATGCCGCGTGCCACCACGTCCCGCGGAGCGAGGTCACCGCCGGCGATGCCGGCCATGACCGGCGCGCCGGTTTCGTCGACGAGCCGCGCCCCTTCACCGCGCAGCGCCTCCGTGGCCAGCGGCATCGGATCGGCGCCGGTGGCGATGGCGGTGGGGTGGAACTGCACGAACTCCATGTCGCGCAGTACCGCACCGGCCCGGACCGCCAGAGCGAGTCCGGCGCCGGTCGCGCCGCGCGGGTTGGTGGTTGAGGCGTAGAGCGCCCCGACCCCGCCGGTGGCCAGCACCACGGCCCGGCCGGGCAGGGCGATGCGGTGGCCGTCGCGCTCGCAGACCACACCGGCGACGGCGCCGCGGTCATCCCGCATGAGATCGCGTGCCGAAGCGACGAGGATCGTGATGGAGGGTGTCCGCTCCACCACTCGGACCAGCGTCTCGAGCACCATCCGGCCGGTGGAATCCCCCCCGGCCCGAACGATGCGCCGGCGGGAGTGGGCCGCCTCGAGCCCGAGAGCGAGGGCTCCGGCGGCGTCCCGGTCGAAGGGAGCGGCGAGGCCGACCAGCCAGTCGATCAGGCCGGGGCCGGCCTCGGCGACCCGCAGGGCGACGTCGGCCTCGGTCAAGCCGGCGCCCGCCGCCACCGTGTCGGCGGCGTGCAGCGACGGCGCGTCGTCGCGGCCCATGGCAGCGGCGATGCCGCCCTGTGCCCAGCCAGTGGCGGTGCCGAACCCGAGGGGGGCGGCGGTGACCACGGTGACGGGGCGCGGCGCGAGGCGCAGGGCCGTGGCGAGGCCGGCGATGCCGGCGCCGACCACGATGATCCGGTCCGAGTCCGGACGCGCGAAGGAGAAGGGAGCGTGCGCGTTCATCGCGTCCGCACCGCGAGCATGCGTTCCACCGCCATCCGGGCGCGCTCGGCGAGTTCGGGTTCCACCGTAACCTCCACCGTCATGGTCTCCAGCGCGTGGCGGATGTTCTTCAGGCTCATGCGCTTCATGTGCGGGCACAGGTTGCAGGGCTTGATGAACTCGATGTCCGGATTGGCCGCCGCGATGTTGTCGCCCATGGAGCACTCGGTCACGAGCACCACCTGCTTGGGCCGCTTCTCCAGGACGAAGTTCATCATCATCGCGGTGGAGCCCGAGAAGTCGGCCTCCGCGACGACCTCCGGCGGGCATTCCGGATGGGTGATGACGGTGACGCCCGGATAGCTTTCGCGGACTTCGCGGATATCGGCGGGCGTGAACTGCTCGTGGACCTCGCAATGGCCCGCCCAGGTCAGAATCTCGACCTCGGGCACCATCGCCTGGACGTTCTGCGCCAGGAACTCGTCCGGAATCATCAGCACCCGCGGCGCGTTCAGCGAGCGCACGACCTCGACCGCATTGCCGGAGGTGCAGCACAGGTCCGACTCGGCCTTCACAGCCGCGGAGGTGTTGACGTAGGTCACGATCGGAACGCCGGGATACTTCTCCCGCAGGCCGCGCACGTCCGCCGCCGTGATCGAATCGGCGAGCGAGCAGCCGGCCCGGCTGTCGGGGATCAGCACCGTCTTGCCCGGGTTCAGGAGCTTTGCGGTCTCCGCCATGAAGTGGACGCCGGCAAGCACGATGACGTCGGCATCGACCGTCACGGCCTCGCGGGCCAGCGCCAGGCTGTCGCCGACGATGTCCGCCACGGTGTGGAAGATCTCCGGAGCCTGGTAGTTATGAGCCAGAATGACGGCGTTGCGCATCTTCTTCAGTTCGAGGATCGCGGCCACGTCCTCGGCCAGCGCCGGCCACTCGATCGCCGGCACGTGACGGCTCACGCGCTCGTAGATCTCGGGGAGGGGAAAGTCCGGGGGAAGGCCTCGGGAAGCCGGGCCGATCGGGAGACTGGTCGCCGCCATTGACGCGTCCTCACTTATGCTCAAACTGAGCATTGTGCCGACTAACGTAGGCGGCCCGGACCGCCTTGTCCAGATATGCAGGGTTTGAGCATAAGGTTTTTGCGATGCGAAAATGACGCTGCACCGCGAATGTCATTCGCGTCGAACGTGGGCGTTCAGGCGGGGCGGCGGGCCGGGCGCAGGCGGAAGCCCGGGGCCGGGCGCTCCAGCAGCACCTCCCGGCGGAAACGCACGAGGCGGGCCGGGCGGCCAGTGGCGCCGCTGGTGACGTCGTCGGTCTCCTCCACCAGCCCCTGCTGCGCCACGAGGCGACGGAAGTTCTGCTTGTGCAGGTTGGTGCCCGACAGGGCCTCCACCGTGCGCTGAAGCTGGAACAGCGTGAAGGTCGGCGGCATCAGCTCGAACACCACCGGACGGTACTTGATCTTGCCCCGCAGGCGTCCGATCGCGGTGGCGAGCACCCGGCGATGATCGAGGGCCATGGGCTGACCGGTGATCGCGAGATCTTCCTCGCGGGCTTCGCCGGACTGGCCCTGCGCCTCCGGGATCAGCCCGGCCTCGAACAGCAATTCGTAGCGCTCCAGCACGCGCTCCTCGTTCCAGGCGCCGCCGCAGAGTCCGAAGGTCAGGCCGAGGCGGTCCTCGCGCCGGCGCCGCAGCTTCGGATCGGTCGCCTGCTCGACCCAGGCGAGAAGCTTGGTCTCGATCTCGCCGAGTGATTCGGGTCGGCCCGCGCGCCAATCCTCCCAGGGCAGGTAGCGGTACCAGTTGCGCCAGGAGGCTTCCGCGAGGCCGCCCGGACGGACCTCGCGCACCAGGGCGAGATAGGCCACCGACAGGGAATGGAGGCCGCCGGCATCGTCGCCCTGCCGATCCCGGTCTCCGAAGGTGTAGAGCTGCTCGACGTAGCCGAGGCGTTGGTGGGTCTGGCGCTCCACCCAGGCGCGCAGGCCGCGCTCCAGGGTCGGGTGCTCCGGCACCAGGGGGCCGGCCGGAAGGCCGTCGGAGCGACCCCTGGCCTGCCCGCCGACCTGCACCGTGAGCGCGCGCGGCTCGCCGTCGGTGGCGGCGATGATCACGGCCACGAGCCCGACGGCGGACGGATTGGAGAGCGTGCCCTCCAAATCCCGCTGCGTCTCCTCCACCGTGGTCACGCCGCCCGATCCCCGCCCGTTATCCGCTCGTTGCTCATGGCACATCGCATGCGCGTGATGAACGTGGAAAAACGGTCGCGGCGGATTCGTCCCAGGTCCGAAGTCGTCGGATGCCTCAACCCTGATGGCGGGGGAGCGCACGCGCCGGGTTGCCTACGACCGTCGTGCCGTCCGCCACGTCGCGGGTGACGACGCTGCCGGCCCCGATGATGGCGTGGTCGCCGACGGTGACGCCGGGCAGCAGGATCGCCCCGCCGCCGATCCAGACGTTGCGGCCGATCCTGATCGGGCGGGCGAATTCGAGCCCGGCCTCGCGGGGGCCCGGCTCGCGCGGATGGTCGGGGGTGAGGATCTGGACGCCGGGCCCGATCTGGGTGCGGTCACCGATGCTGACCGCAGCGCAATCCAGGATCACGCAGCCGAAGTTCAGGAAGACATGGGCACCGAGGCTGATATGCAGACCGTAGTCGCAGTGGAACGGCGGCCGGATCACCGTGCCCTCGCCGACGGCGGCCAGACGCTCGCGCAGCAGTTCGCGCCGGGTCGCGGGCGTCTCGGCCAGGGCCGCATTGTAGCGCTGCATCCAGGCCTTGCAGGCATGGCTGTCGGCGTGGAGCTCCGGATCGTCGGGATCGTAGAGTTCGCCGGCGAGCATCTTCTGCTTCTGCGTGCGGTCCATGTGGGGGCACCTCCGGTCTGGGCTCAGGGGATCGGGGGTGGGAACGCGTTCGGCGCATCGAAGGCTCCGCCGAACGCGCCGGGCCTTCCGGTGACGGGAGCACGGTCCTACACTGGAGTGGAACGGCGACGAACCGGGGGAAACGCAGCGTGATCGGACGGGACGAAGCCATCGGCCGGGGGCGGCCCGTCGATCTGCGGCTCTATGGCCTTCTCGACACGGGGGTCTCCGGCACCGATGGCGGGCGCCTCGCCGCCATGGCGGCGGAGGCGGTTCAGGGCGGCTGTACCCTTCTGCAGTACCGGGAAAAGTCCATCGCCGATGCCCGCGCCGCCTTGGCTCGCATCCGGGCGATTCACGCGGCGCTCGCGGGCACGGGTGTGCCGCTCCTGATCAACGACCGTGTCGATCTCGCGCTGGCGGCCGGCGTCGAGGGCGTGCATCTCGGTCAGAGCGACCTCCACCCCGCCGACGCGCGTCGCCTGCTCGGCCGCGAGGCGATCATCGGCCTCACCCTGAAGACCGGCACTCAGGCCGACGAACTCTATCGCCTGCCGGTGGACTATGCCTGCATCGGCGGAGTGTTCGCGACGACGAGCAAGGACAATCCCGATCCGCCGGTGGGCCTCGACGGTCTCGCCCGCATCGTCTTCCGGGGCCGCCTCGCCCGCGGTGCCGCTTTCCCCCTCGGGGCGATCGCGGGCATCGATGCCAGCAATGCGGCGGCGGTGATCGAGGCCGGCGCGGACGGGATCGCGGTGATCTCGTCGCTCTTCGCCGGCGAGTCGGTGGAGGGGCGCGCCCGCGACCTGCGCTTCCGGGTCGATTCCGCCCTCGCCGCGCGGGGCGTGGCGGCCTAAGCTCGGGCCAAGCCCGAGGAAGCGCCAGGACCGCCACGCCATGACCCCCATCGCCGTCAGCATCGCGGGATCCGATTCGAGCGGCGGGGCGGGCATCCAGGCCGACCTGAAGACCTTCGCGGCCCTGCGGGTCTACGGCGCGAGCGTCATCACCGCCCTCACCGCGCAGAACACCCGCGGCGTTCAGGCCATCCACGACGTGCCGGCCGATTTCGTGGCGGCGCAGATCGACAGCGTCTTCTCCGATCTCGCCGTCGGGGCGGTGAAGATCGGGATGCTGTCGCAGGTCGCCACCATCGAGGCGGTGGCCGCCGGCCTCGCCCGCCACGCGGGCACGATCCCCATCGTGCTCGATCCCGTGATGGTCGCCACCTCCGGCGATCGCCTCATTTCCGAAGCGGCGGTGGAGGCCCTGCGCCGACACCTGCTGCCGCTGGCCGACCTCGTCACGCCCAACCTGCCCGAGACAGCCACCCTGATCGGCGAACCCACCGCCGAAACCGAGAACGCCGCCGTGGCGCAGGGTCGGCGCCTCCTCGCCATCGGGGCCAAGGCCGTGCTGGTGAAGGGTGGCCACGGCGAGGGCGAGGAGAGCGTCGATCACCTGATGAGCGGCGATGGCACGCTCCGGCGTTTCGCAGCCCCGCGTGTCCGGACGCGCAACACCCATGGCACCGGCTGCACTCTGTCCTCGGCCGTGGCGGCGGGCCTCGCCCGCGGTCTGCCGATGGTCGAGGCGGTGGCGCAGGCCAAGCGCTACGTCACTGCCGCGATCGCCGGGGCCGACGGGCGCGCGGTCGGGAACGGGCATGGCCCGGTGCACCATTTCCACGCCCTCTGGGGCTGAGGGCGCCTTGCGCCGATCCGCCGTTTGCGTTTGAAGTAACGCACAAGCGTCCGGTTAATGGAACGGACGCGTGGATTCCGGATCAGATGGACGACCAGTTGACGACGCCCGATCGCGGGCGGCAGAGGGACATACTCACCGGAGCGCAGGTGCTTTCCGGACAGCTCGGCAAGACGATCCAGCGCCTGCGCAAGGCCTATAACCTGTCGCTGTCGGAACTCGCCGAGCAGTCCGGGGTGGCCAAGTCGATCATCAGCCAGATCGAGCGCAACGAGACCAATCCGACCCTGGCCACGATCTGGCGCCTGAGCCAGGCCCTCGACGTCTCGATCGAGCGCGTGCTCGCCACCAGCGACGAGGAACCCTTCATCGAGAAGACCTCGCGCGCTGACACGCCGATCCTGGTCTCCGACGACAGCAAAGTCCGGCTCGCCATCATCGGATGGATCAAGACCGTCGAGTGGCTGCAATGGTACGACCTGACGGCCGATCCGGGCGGCGTGCTCGATTCCGATCCGCATCAGCGCGGCTCGGTCGAATCCCTGACCGTGACCTCGGGGCTGCTCGAGGTTGAGGTCGCGGGCACGGTCCAGCGGGCGCGCGCTGGCGAGACCCTGCGCTACCGCTGCGACCGTCCGCACACCGTGCGCTGCATCGGGCCGGAGCCGGCCAAGGCCATCATGGTGGTGATCATGAAGGCCGCGGTGATGGAGTGAAGGTGAAGGTCCCGGGCCTCAGCGGCCGGAATTCACCCAGGCCACCATCTCGCCGAGCACCCGCGCCAGCGCGGCGTCGAGCCCCACGGCGGCGCTGCCGGCATCGACCTTCGGCACCGGCACGCGGGCGGTGAAGATCCGAGCGGCGACGACCTTGCCGGTGCCCTCGGTGATGATCTTGGCGGAGATGTCGACCACCGCCTCCCCGGAGCCGGCGGCGATGTCGAAGGCCCGGATCTCGCTGATCAGCTGGTAGTCGGAAACGATCTTGTCGCCGGGGCGGCTCACCGATTTGAGGCGGCCGGAATTCTCCAGGCTCTGGATCAGGCGCGTCTGGATCAGACGGGGCAGGCGGTCGGCCCACTGACCGCCGCCGAGGAAGGACAGGGCTCCGCCCGGCTCACGCACGATGATGCGATCCGCCTCGAAGGGCTGAATCCCGACCGGCTCGGCCACCGTGAACGAGCGGGCGGCGCCCACGGGCCGACCGGTGGGCGGCAGCGCGGCCAGATCGAAGGTGAGCGGCACCGCGCCACCGCCGCAACCGCCGAGGCCGGCGGCAAGGAGCATCGCGACGAGCGCAGGGGCCGTCTGGTGGAGAGTCATACGCATTCCGGAAACCCGTCGCCGCACTGACGCACAGCGTGGCGGTAAACTAACTCAAGTCCGGAACGTTGCCGTGCGCCGCGACACGCCGACCGGGACGGCGGACGCTTCAGCGGCCACCGTTGTATTCCGGCAACGATGGCTTGCCGCCGAAGATGACCTGCGAGGGATCGCGCTCCAGGCTCTTCACCGTGCGGTTCAGCGTGTTCAGCGTCCGCTGGCCGTCAGTCGACAGGGCCTCGACCTCGCGTCGGCCGGTACCGCTGAGACGGTTGAAGCTCGTGGCGATGTTCGAGGTGCGCTTGTCGAGATTCTCTGAGAGCGTCCGGAAGGCCCGGCCCGCGTCGCGCACCGAGATCGCCGCCTCGCGAACCTCCGTGAAGGTGCTGGTTCCGGCCGAGCCGGACGCCGAGCCGAGGAAGCCCTCGGCGCCCTTCAGCACCGCGTCGACGCGGTCGGCGGAGGCGTTGAGCTTGGCCGCCAGGGAGCGCGCATCCTTGAGGGCGCCCTCGATGTCCGGGCTTCCGGCGGCGAGAGCGCCGGAAAACCTGTCGGCATTGTCGATCACGCGATTCAGCTTCTGTCCGTCGATCGCCTTCACGAGCCCGCTCACCGCGGGGCCGGCCTCCGCCAGGGTCTTCGAGAAGGCTTCGACGTTGGCCAGGGTCCGGGTGATGGCGCCCTCGTTGCCGGCCACCACCTTGTCGAGGCGCTGGAGCACATCGTCGGCGCGCTGGGCGATCTGCTTGGCCGCCGCCATCATGTCCTGGATGTCGGAACTGTCGGCGAAGATCGTCGGCATCTGGTCGCCCGTGCCCGGCGTCAGGGCGGGTGCGTCGGCGTTGCCGCCCGACAGCGAGATCGTCGAAACCCCGGTGAGCATCGCGGAATCGAGGCGGGCGCGGGTATCGGCCCGCAGGGGCGTGGTGCGCTCGACCTCGACGATGGCGACGACGCGGCGCGGGTCCTGCGGCAACAGGCGGACGTCCATGACCTCGCCGACCTTGATGCCGTTGAAGGCTACCGTCGAACCCTTGGCGAGGCCACCGACGCTCCCCGAGAACACGATGCGCACGGCCTGCCGGACCTGGCTTCGGGAGCCGCCCTGGAGCCAGAACACGAAGCCGAAGGCCGCCACCAGGACCGCGAGGGTGAAGGCGCCGATCAGGGCGTAATTCGCGCGAGTCTCCATCGGATCAGCAATACCTTGGCGGGATGGGGGGCGCGCGGTGCGGGTCCGCACGCCATGGGCGGAGGACCTCAGGCCGGCGCATGATGCGTACCCTGCGTGACGACGGCGCGTCCGCGCTTGCCGTGGAAATAGGAGCGCAGCCAGGGATGGTCGCTCTCCAGCATCTCTTCGATCGTTCCCTGCGCGATGATCTGGCCGTCGCCGAGTGCCGCGATGCGGTCGCAGGCGGTGTAGAGGCTGTCGAGGTCGTGCGTGACCATGAAGACGGTGAGGCCGAGCGTCTGCTTCAGGGTGGCGACGAGTTCGTCGAACTCTCCGGCACCGATCGGGTCGAGACCGGAGGTCGGTTCGTCGAGGAACAGGATCTCGGGGTCGAGGGCCAACGAGCGGGCGAGGGCCGCGCGCTTGATCATGCCGCCGGACAGTTCGGAGGGCAGCTTGTCGGCCGCATCCGGCTTGAGGCCGACCATCTCGATCTTCAGGCGCGCGAACTCGTCGAGGAGGCGCTCGGACAGGTTGAGATGCTCGCGCATCGGCATCTGGATGTTCTGCTTGACGGTCAGTGCCGAGAACAACGCGCCCTGCTGGAACAGCACGCCCCAGCGCTGCTCGATCTGGCGCCGCCGGGTCACCGTGAGGCCGTCGACGTCCTCGCCGAACACCTCGATGGTGCCCGCCCGCTTCGGCACGAGCCCGAGGATCGTCCGGGTCAGCACGGACTTGCCCTGGCCGGAGGGGCCGACGAAGCCGAGGATCTCGCCGCGGCGGATGTCGAGGTTGAGCCCCTTCATCACGATCTTGCTGCCGAACCCGACGACAAGGTCGCGCACGCGGATGATCGGCTCCGGAACGGCGGCCGGACTTTGGCCCGGATGATCGAAGCGGGTCTTCGGATGTGGGGCGGACACGGTCTGGCCGATCCTCAGAAATCGATCGCGGCGAAGAAGACGGCGAACAATCCGTCGAGGACGATCACCATGAAGATAGACTTGACGACTGAGGCCGTGACGTGGCGACCCAGGGACTCGGCCGAGCCTTCCACGGCGAAGCCCTCGATCGTCGCGATGATGCCGATGATCAGGGCCATGAATGGTGCCTTGATCAGGCCGACCGCCACGTGGTGCAGAGACACCGCCGCCTGGAGACGGGCCAGGAAGGCATCGACGGTCATGCCGCCGTAGAGCGAGGCGGTGAGCCCTCCGCCGGCCAGGGCCGCCAGCGAGGCAAGGAAGGTCAGGATCGGCAGTCCGATCACCAGGGCGAGGATGCGTGGTACGATCAGGATCTCGATCGGGTCGAGGCCCATGACCCGCAGGGCGTCGACCTCCTCGCGCATCCGCATCGAGCCGATTTCGGCGGTGAAGGCCGAGCCGGAGCGGCCGGCCACCATGATCGAGGTCAACAGCACGCCGAGTTCGCGCAGGATGAGGAGCCCGATCAGGTTCACGACGAAGCTCTGGGCGCCGAAACGCTGGAGCTGGAAGATGCCCTGCTGCGCGACGATGCCGCCCACGAGGAACGAGATCAGCACGATGATGGGGACGCCCCGGAAAGCGACCTGCTCGATCTGATTGACGAGGGCGGTGCCCCGGAAGGTGCTGGGGCGAGCGGCGACCCGGATGCAGGCGATGACGACTTCGCCGAAGAAGGCGAGGCCGGTGACGAGGTCCGACTTCGCGCCGACGACACGCCGCCCGAGGTCGTCGAGGAAGCCGATCAGCCGCCCGCGGCGCGGCGGCGGCGGCTCGGCCGCCCGCAGCTTCACCTCGCTGAGGAGGATCCGGTGTTCGGGCGTCGCACCGGCATAGGCCAGGCGCCCGCCCGCGGCCTCGATTTCGGCGCGGGTCCGCTCCAGCACCCAGGCGCCGAGGGTGTCGAGGCGGGCGATGCGGCTGAGGTCGACGAGGAGGGACGTCCCCGCGGCGCTGCCGACGATGCGCGCAGCGGCGATCTCGACGGCCGCGCCCTGGTCGGCGGTCCAGCGGCCGGACAGGCCGACGCGCCCGCCCTCGAGGATCGCGGCGTCGGCGGTTTCCGGGTTGGTCCTGATCTCGGCTCTAGCCAATGACGCCGCACTCCATGCCGCGGTCACGAAACACCGATCCCGGTTACCGGACGGTCAAGGTTAATCGGGTTGTCCCGCCCCCTGGCCCACAATCGTGGTGCTGTGAAGGCTGAATGCGCGAGCCGCTTGCGCGGCGCGTGCCACGAGGCACAAGCCGAGAGCCGCCAGCGGCGCCATCAGGCCGAAGGCGAGGGGCCCGCCGCCGGTCTGGTAGGCCATGCCCGTCATCAGCGTCGCGCTGGCCGAGGCGAGGGCCCCCACCGAACTAACGGTGCCCTGGGCCCGGCCCCGGGCGCCGTCGGGGGCGAAGCGCGACACCGCCGCCATCGCCCCGAGCTGCGTCGCCCCGAAGGTGAGGCCGTGCAGCACCTGCAGGGCGATCACCGGCCCGAGGCGGTCCCCGAAGGACGCCATGCCGACAGCCCGCAGGAGGGCAGCACCCCCACCCAGGCCGAGGAGTGCGAAGGGGGTCCGCCAGCGGGTCGGCGCGCGACCGATCACCGCGAAGAGCAGGATCTCGGAGGCCACGCCGATGGCCCAGAGCGTCCCGATCCACGTGGTCGGGATGCCGTGTGTGCTCCAATGGATGCTGCCGAACGCATAGATCGCCGCGTGGCTCGACTGGATCAGGGCGGCCGCCCCGATCGAGAACCACAGGACGGCGGGAAGGCGCAGCCGCCCCGCTTCGGGATGGTGCGGCGCGGTGGGGCCCGCCTCGACGGGGGCGGCGAGCACCACGGCTGCGGCGATCAGGGCCAGCACGGTGAGGAGCAGGGGCACGGCCAGGCGTTCGCCCATGGCGCCGAGGGCCGCTCCGCCGGCGAAGTTCGCGAGGAGAAAGCCGATGGAGCCGGCCATCCGGATGCGAGCATAGTCGAGGCGCCGGCTCCGCCGAACGGCGCCGAGGGTCAGGTAGTCGATGCTCGGAACCAGCGGCGCGGCCGCGACGGCGTTCAGGCCGATGAGCAGCGCGAGGACCGGCCAGCCCAGGGCGGCGCCCGACGGCATCAGCACGTAGGTGCCGGCCAGGACGAGGCTCCCGACCAGCAGGATCCGGCGCGCCGCGATCCCCCGGTCGATCAAGCCGACCAGCGGAGCGGTGGCGACGATGCGGATCGCGATCGGCAGGGCCAGCAGGGCGCCGATCACCGCCGCGTCGAGGCCCAGCGCATTCAGCCAAACCGGCATGAACGGCATGGCGATGCCGATCTCGACGAAGACCACGGCGTAGAGAACCGATAGCCGAAAGGCGTTCGGCTCCGGACGTACGGAAGAGGGATCAGACAAAACGACCGGACCGGGACGAGGGGGCCTGTGAACGTCGCGTCAGGCGGAGGCTGCGTAAAGCCGGCGTTAAATCGATGCTGTCAACCTGCGACGGCCTGGACCCGGCCAACGCCTGCCGGTCCCGGTCCGGCCAAGGACACGTGTTTGATGTCGAGTTCCCATTCGCTGACATCCGTCGACATCTCGGAATACGATCGCATCGAAGCGGCGATGACCGAGAGCGAGCGCGGTCGCTGGTTCCTCGACGCCTATCTTCGGCGCAACCGCACCAATGACACGGGGATCCTTCTCGACGCGATCGCGCGGCTGGAGAGCGTGGTCACCAGCGACCGCGAGAGCAGCCAGATCGGGCGGGTGCGTGGCGACCTGATGGACATGGCCCATGCCATCGCCCGGACCAAGGCCGAGATCGCCGCCATCCACGCCCCCGACCAGGACCAGAGCCGGCTCGGCGGTGCCTCCGCCGCCCTCGACGCCATCGTGCGCTCGACCGAGCGCGCCACCTCCGACATTCTCGGCGCAGCCGAGCAGGTGCAGGAGGCCGCCTGGACCCTGCGCGAGTCCGGTTCGGACGCTGCGATCTGCGACGAGCTCGATCGTCGGGCCACCGCCATCTACACCGCCTGTTCGTTCCAGGACCTGACGGCCCAGCGCACGGCGCGGATCATCCACACCTTGCGCTACCTCGAGGAGCGCCTCGCCGCCATGATGGCGATCTGGGGTGATGCCCTGGACCCGGTCCCGGCATCCCCCGATGGAGCGGCGACGCCTGAGATGCCGGCCGACCTCTGCCAGAGCGACGTCGACCGCTACATCGACATGGACGGGTCCACCGCCGAACCGGCGCCGTCACACACGCCGCTTCAGGGCCGGGTGCCCAGCGATCCGTCCGCCGAGGACGACATCGTCTTCCTCGAGGTGACGGATGCCGTCACGGATGCCACAGCGGAGGCGCCTCCCGAACTTCGGCACGAAGCCGAGACGGAATTCGCGTCGATGGACCGCGAAGCGTCGCCGGAAGAGGCCGACCTCGCGGAGGCTGAGCTTCAAGACACGGTAGACCGAGAAGACGTCGCAGATCAGAAAAACTTGGTCGAGCGAGACGACGCAGGGGAGCAGGAAGTCTCGGCAGATCGCATCGATTCCGTGACCTTTGCCGCGGCGGAGATCGAAGCGGAGTCCGAGACCGATATCGAAGCGAAGACGTCCGAGGCATCCGCTTCGGCGGCCGATCGTCCCGGTGCGACGACCGCGTCGACCGTGCCGGTCCGAGAGGAAGCGCAGACCGACATCGCCGCGGCCTTCGCCGAGATCGATGCGCTCACTGAAGACGAGAAGCGCGCCCTGTTTTCCTGAGAACCGAATCGTGAACGACGGCGGATCGCGGCGCGGATCGAGACCGCGCGCGGCCACGGCGGGACTGCTACAACGCCGCCATGCCCGCCGCTGAAACGCCCGCCGCCCGTATCCTGCACCTCCTGAAGCTCTGCGTCGGTCCCGCCAGCATCGGCGAGCTGGAGGAGCGGATCGCGCGCCATCGCGAGGCGGCCCTGCGGGAGGGTCGCGATCCGGCTCCGGTGCACACCACACGCATGGTGCCGACCCGGGCCGTCGACATCGTCGGGCGCGGTTCGATCTACTGGGTCATCAAGGGCACCCTGCTGTGCCGCCAGTCGATCACCGCCATCACACCCTTCACCGATACCGATGGCATCGGGCGTTGCCGGCTCATCCTCGAACCCGAGGTGACCGCCGTCTCGCCGCGCCCGTGCCGCCCGTTCCAGGGCTGGCGCTACCTGAAGGCCGAGGATGCGCCGGCCGACCTCGACGCCCGCACCGCCGGCGGGCTCGCCGAGATGCCGGAGGCTCTGCGTCGCGAACTCGCCGGTCTGGGCCTGATCTGAACGGGCGGATCGAAAACGAGAACCCCCCGCCTTCCGGGAGGAGGGCGGGGGTTTTCGGTCGGGCGTTGCGCGTCCGGAGCCTACGCCCCGTCGAAGCGTCCGCTGGCATGGGCCAGCATCGTGTAGACCTTGCCGGTCTCCGAGGTGAGATAGGCATCCGCCCGCGAGGAATCGCGGTCGTTCTTCGAGACGTCGCCGAGCAGACGCTCGAACTCGCCGACATAGCGGTCCACCGTACGCCGGAAATCGGCATCGGCGGCGTAGCGGCGGCGCACTTCCTCGAAAGTCTGCCGGCCCTGCGCCGTGTAGATGCGACGGTCGAACAGGTTCGGCTCTCCCCGGCGATAGCGCTCCCACAGCTCCACCGCGGTCTGGTGGTCGATCATCTTGGCGATGTCGCTGGAGATCGTCTCCAGGGCCGTGCGTCCACGCTCGGCGGCATTCTTCTGCGCATCCGCCTGCTGCTTGTTCGCCGGAGCCGGAGCGTTCGGTGCCGGCTCGGCATCGTCGTCGATGGAGGCGCGCGTCAGGAGGTCCGAGAGCCAGCCGCGGTTCTCCCCGCCGCGGGCAGCCGTACCCGTCCGGGCTGCCGGAGCCGCGACGAGGTTCATCGACGTCCCCGGACGCGGGCTCGAGGCGGCGGGCTTGGCCGCCGCCGGAGCAGCGGCCGGCTTGATGGAGGCGGGCTTCGCCGCGGCGGCCGGAGCCGGTGCTGCGGCGGCCGGAGTCGGGGGTGAGACCGGGGCGGGCGTCGCAGGCGCCTTCGGCTCCGAAATCTTCGGGGCCGCCGCATCCACCGCGCGTCCCGAGCTCTGGACGAGGCTCGACAGCTCGGTCAGGGCTTTGAGCTGCTCGGAGACCACCCGGCGCATCTCGCCGGTGGCATCCTGCGTCTCCCGCGGGAGCTCCAGCACGCCGCGCTGGAGGTCGGCACGGGTGGCATCGAGCTCGCGCCGGATCTCGGCCGCCATCTCCCGCAGGCTCGAGACGGAGTCCCCGAAGCGGCCGGAGGCCGTCTCGAGTACGCCCATCATCTGCTGCGACGCAGCCTCGATCGCGGTCCGCACGGCCTCGGCGGTGCGTCCGCTCTCGCTGTCGGCAGCGTTGCGCAGCCCCTCGAAGGCCTTGGCGACGGTGGTGCCCGCCCCCGCGGCAGTCTCGGAGAGCCGCGTGCTCACGGCCCGGGCCCGCTCCTCGGCGGCGCGCAGCGTCTCGCCGATCATCGCGTCGAACCGTGCCGTCTGCGCATCGAGGATGCCGGAACGCTCCTCGATCCGGGACAGGACATTGGCGATGGCGGCCTCGCGCTCGTTCAGCCGCTCCGCGAGGCGAGTCTCGGCGCTCTGGATTTCGCCGGCCGCGCCCTGCAGCTGTCCGGCGGCGCCTTCGAGATGGCCGACCGCCTGGTGCAGGGTGCCGACATGGGTGCGACCGATCGCGTCGAGGGTGCGGCCGCGCTCGTCGAGGGAGGCCGCCAGGTCGGCAGCGTCCCGCAGCGCGCCCTCGGCGACGCTCCGGAGGGCCTTGACCTGTTCGGACACGCCGGCACTCGCCCGCTCGGTCTCACCGGCCACCGCCACGAGCCCGTCGCGCAGATCGGCGATGCGGTGTGACAGGCCTTCCTCGATATTGCCGAGGTTCCGGCCCGTACCCGCCAGCAATTCGCGCAGGGCCTCGTTGGCGCCGTCGATCCGCTCGAGCACATGGGCGAGTTCGCCGCGCATCTGGTCGTTGGCATCGGTGAGGGATGCGATGGCGCGTGCCGCGCCGCCGTCGATGGCCGACAGCAGGGCCGCCGCGGAGGCTCGCGACTGCGCGGCCAGGGCCTCGGTCCGTTCCCGGATCGCGGCGATCAGCGGCGCCCCGCTCTTCTCGAGGGCCTGCTCGATGGCGTCCCCGCGCAGGGCCAGAGCCTCCACGAGCTGAGCCGCCGGCCCGTCGACGATCTCGCGCAGGCGCTCGGACTGGTCGGTGAGCTTGGCGACGACCGCGTTGCCACGTCCGTCCAGCGTCTCGACGAGGGCACCGCCGCCCATCTCGATGGCACGGGTGATGGTCTCGGCACTCTCCGCCAGTCGCCGGGCGAGAGCGTGGCCGCGCGCCTCGATGAGGCCGGTCAGGGCCGTCGACCGGCGATCGAACGCCTCGGTCATCGCACCGGTGCCGCTGTCCAGCAGCGCCGCCACGGCCTCGTTGCGCTGATCGAGGGCCGCAGCCAGGGCCTGGCTGTGCGCCTCGGCCAGGGCGGCGTGCCGATCGACGCGCTCTTCGAAGGCCGCCAGCATCGCCGCGGTGCGTTCGTCGACCAGGGAGGCGTAGGCCTCCTGGCGGTCGTCGAAGGCCGCCGCGAGGGCATCGCCGCGCGAGGCAACGAGGGTGGCGAACACCTTCATCCGGTTGTCGATGCGGCTGGTGAAGGCCGCGGACCGGCTGTCCACCGCCTCCGTCAGGGCATGACCCTGGGTGTCGATGGTACGGGCGAATTCCGCCGCGCTGGCTTCGACGAGGCCACCGAGCGCCGAGAGACGCTCGTTGAACAGGGCGGCGAGCGCATTGCCGCGCTCTTCCGTCTGCTGGGCCAGGACGGTGGCGCGGTGGTCCACCGTCTCGTCGAGGGTGCGCATCTGGGTGTCGAAGACCGATGCGAGGGTCCGGGTGCGCTCCTCGACGCGGTCGGCGAGGGTGCCGGCGCGTCCGTCGACGAGGCTTTCCAGGGCGCGCAGGCGCTCGTCGAAGATCGACACGAGGGCACGGGTGCGCTCGTCCGTCTGGGCGGTCAGGCCGGCGGCACGGTCCTCGAACAGGGCGACGAGGGTCTGCGCCATGGCCTCGGCCTGCTCGCGCAGGGCGCCCGCACGGGCATCGACGACCTGGTCGAGGGCGCCGATGCGGGAGTCGATGAGCGAGACCAGAGCCTGGGCGCGGGCATCGACCTCGTCGGACAACGTGCCGGTGCGGTGATCCACCAGCCGGTCGAGGGCGCCGAGGCGCTCGTCGAACAGCGTGGTCAAACCGCGCGTCTGGGTCTCGACCCGGTTGGTCAAGGCTTCGGCACGGCCGTCGAGCAGGCCGTCGAAGGCGCTCAGCACCTCGTCGAAGAGGCTGCGCAGTCCCTGGGCGCGGGCGTCGAGGGACTGGCTCAGGTGAGCGCCACGACGATCGACGATCTCGTCGAGCGCACCGATGCGCTGGTCGAGCAGGGTCGACAGGGCCTCGGTCCGGCTCTCCAGGGTCTCGGTCAGATGTGTGCCACGATGATCGACCAGCTGACCGAGGATGTTGATGCGGTGGTCGAACAGATTGGCCAGCGCACGCGTGCGGTCGTCCACGGCCTGGGCCATCTCGCCGCTTCTGCGGTCGACCACCTCGTCGAGGTGCTCGACGCGCTCGTCGAACAGGGCGGCCAGCGCGCGGGTGCGCGCTTCGACGGCCTCGCTCGCGGTGCCGAGGCTCGCCGCGATGGTGTCGACGAAGGCGCGTCCGCGCTGGTCCAGGGCGTCGTGCAGCGGTGTGATGCGATCGCTGAAGTTGGAGCTGAGCGAGCCGGCGTGATTGTCGAGGAGCGCCCGGATCTCGCCGGTGCGGTCGTCGAGCAGTTGGTGCACGGTCCGCACGCCCTCGTCGAGGAGGGAGCTGATGTCGAGGGTCCGACGGTCGAGCGTGGTCCCGAGGCGACCCTCACCCTCGCTGAGCTGACGGTCGGCCTCGGCCACCATCTCGCGCAGGCGAGACAGGATCGCCTCGCCGCGCTGCTCCAGGACCTGGCCGAGGGAATTGCTGCCGAGGTCGAACAGCCGAGCCAGCTCGGTGATGCGGCCGCCCAGGGCTCCGAACACGGCGCGGCCCTTCTCGTCGAGTTCCGTACCCATGGCGGCGGTGCGGGCATCGATGAGGCGGACGAGTTCGTCGGCGCGCTGAGAGAAGGCTTCGCGGATCGCCGCGGCCTGGCCGTCGAGGGCCTGATTGGCTCCACCGGTGCGCTCGACGATCATGTCGACCAACTCGCGGGTGCGATTGGCCAGGTCCTCGTCCACCGCACGGGTGCGGCTCTCGATCAGGCGGATCGCCTCGAAGGCCTGTGCGCCGAAGGATTCCTCGATCAGGCGGCTGCGCTCCTGCAGCGCGGCGCCGATCGACTCGAGCCGGCCGATCACGCCGGTATCGAAGCGCCCCACGCCCTCGTCGAGGCGGCGGGACAGTTCGAGGGTCTGCTCGTCGAGGCGACGCGCGATCTCGGCCGAGCGCTCGCCGAGGACGTCACCCAGGCTGGCGCCGCGCTGGGCGATGTCGACGGCCATGGTGTCCGCCCGGGCGTCGAGGGTCTGGACGAGGTCGCGACCGCCCTCGACCATGACGCGGGCCATCTCGGCGGTGCGCACGATCAGGGTCTCGTTCAGGGCGGTGGCGCGGCTGCCGAGATGGCCGTCGATCTGAGCCACCAGGTTGGCGAAGGTCTCGCCGATTTCAGTCGAGCGGCGGGCGGAGCGCTCCTCGAGGGCGCCGAGCTGGCTCTCAACGGCCTCCTGCGCTTCCCGCGTGCGCTCGGCGATGCTGTCGGCCACCACCTTGCCCTGCACGCTGATGACGCGGTCCATCTCCTCCAGCCGGCCCGACACGGTTTCGGTCAGGGCGGTGGTGTCGCGGGAGATGCGATCGGCGAGGATGTCGCCGCGCGCGATGGTCTCCTGCAGCGTCGCGAGCCGGTCGTTGAGGACCCGGTCGATGGCCTGGACGCGGGTCTCCGTGGTGTCGGCGAAGCTCGCGCCGGTCTGGTTCAGGGCGTCGTTCACGCGCGCGCCCTGGGCGGTCACGGCGAGTACGATGTCGCGTCCGGTACTGGCGAGCTGCGACTGGGCCTCCTGCGCCTGGGCGGCGATGAGGTCGCCGAGGGTACGACCGTGGTTGTCGAAGACCGTCTCGACGTCGCGGATGCGGGCGATGAGATCGCCACCCAGCCCGTCGGCCGCGCGGGCGATGGTGCCGGCGGCGTCTTCCGCGCGCCGGGCCAGTTCCTCGTTGACGGCATCCAGGGTGCTGCGCAGGGCTTCGATGGAAGCGCTGGCCTTGGTCCCGACCGTGCCCCCGAGGCTGTCGGCGGCGTTGCGCAGAAGCTCGGCCGCCTCCGCGGTCCGGGCTGCGAGATCCGCCGACGTGGCGGCCAGCCTGTTCTCGAAGATCTGCACCGCCTCGACGGTGCGGGCCTCCAGCTCGCCGGTGGCGCTGGCCGAGGCGCGGCGCAGGGACTGCGCGGCCTCGGTGGTGCTGGCGCCGAGGGCCACAGTGGTCTCCTCCGCGCTGCGGCGGAAGGTGTCTGCCGCCTCGGCGGTGCGGTTGCCGATCTGCGCGTCGAGGTTGGCGGCCGTGGTCCGCAGGCTGTCCACCGCCTCGAGGGCGCGGGTCTCGAAGGTGTGCCCGAGGGACGACAGGGCCCCCTCGAGGGTCTGCGTCGCTTCCTGCGTGCGGAGGCGGACGAGTTCGCCGACGCGGTCGCCGGTCACCCCGAGGGTGTTCTCCAGGTTCGCGCCCTCGACCGTGACGGTCCGGTGCAGCTGGTTCGCCGCTGCCTCGATGCGCTCGGCCAGGGCACCTCCGTGCTGGTTTAGGCCATTGGCGAGGCCTTCGACCGAACGGAGGAGGTCGTCGCGTACGCCGCCGGCACGGTTGCCGAAGGTCTCCACGATGGCACTGGCGGCGAGCGCCAGGGCGGCCTGGGCCTCGCGGCCCGACGCGTCGATGCGCTCGGAGACCGATCCGCCGTGAACGTCGATGGTCTCCCGGAGCCGGTTGGCCGCGGCCTCGATGCGCTCGGCCAGGGTGCCGCCGCGCTCGTCGAGGCGGGTCGTCGCGTCCTCGACGGAGCCGATCAGGCTCTCCCGGAGGGACTCCGCGCGGGCGCCGAAGCTCTCGATGATCGCGCTGGCGGCCAGCGCCAGGCCGGCCTGTGTGTCGCGGCCCCGGGCCTCGAACAGGTTCGAGACCTCCGAGCCATGCACCGTGAGGGTCTCGTGCAGGCGGGAAGCGGCGGATTCGATGCGCTCGGCCAGGGCGCCGCCCTGTGTGTCGAGGCCAGAGGCGATGCCGTCCACCGATCGGATGAGATCCTCCCGCATGCCGTCGGCGCGGGCCGCGAAGGTCTCGATGATGCTGCCGGCGGCGGCGGCCAGATCCGTCTGCGCCTCGCGGGCCCGGGCCTCGATGAGGGCGGACACGCCGGTCCCCGCGGTCTCGATCTCGCTGCGCAGGGCATCGCCGCGGGCGGAGATGTCGTGGGTGAGGGCGGCACCCGTCTCGGCGAAATGGGCGCGCAGGGCATCGCCCGTCTCGGCGAAGCGAGCGGTGATCTCGCCGCCCGTGGACGAGAACTGGGCCGTCAGCTCGGAGCCGCGGGCGAGGAAGGCCTCCTCCAGGCCGCGCGTGGAGAGTTCGAAGGTCTGGCGGACCTCGCCGCCCTGGCGGTTCAGGGCCTCGATGACCTCTGAGCCGGTCTGGGCCAGGGTGCGCGCCACCTGCCCGGCATTCTCCGCCAGGGTGGTGGTCAGGATTCCGCCGGTGCGCTCGAAGGCCCGGGTGACCTCGTCGGCCCGAGTCTCCAGGGACAGGGTCAGGGCGCTGCCAACCTCGGCGAGGCTGCCGCGCACGCCTTCGCTGGTGGAGGCCAGGCGCTGCACGAGGTCGTCGCCGCGTCCGGAGACCAGTTCGACGACGCGGTCGCCGGCCTCACCGAGGGCGGCGGTGATCGCGTCGCCGCGATCCCCGAGAGCCGAGGTGATGGCCTCGCCGCGGGCATCGAGGGCACTGGTGACCCGGTCGCCGGCGCCGTTGACGGCGGAGACGATGCGCTCGGCGGCGCCGTCGAGTTCGGCCGTCAGGCTCTGATGGGTACCCGCGATGGCGCCGCGCACGCGCTCCGCATTGGCGATGATCGACTCGCGCTGGGCGACGAGTTCGTCGACCAGGGAGCGGATGCGGATCTCGTTGTCGGAATAGGCCCGCTCCAGGGTGGCGATCTCGCCGCGCACCAGGGTCTCGAGTTCGCCGGCCCGGGCCAGCGCCCGCTCGACGCCGTCGCCGACCGCCGCGACCTCGCGCCGGACGGTCTGCGACATGGTCAGCACCGCGTCGGTGGAGAAGTTCTCGGGCTCGGCCAGACGGATCGCGACCTCGCCCACGGCACGGGCGACGAGGCGCATCTCCTGGGCGCGCACGGCGAGCATCCCCATGATGGCGAAGAGCACCACGGGACCCACGAGGGCAGTCGCCGCGACGGCCCCCTGGATCGCGGTCAGGCCCTGGAAGAAGCCGCGCAGGTCGCCGGAGGACTGGACCCAGGCCAGGGTGAGGAGACCCGCGACCCAGAGGGCGCCGGCCGCAGCGGCGATCAGGTAGGGCGTGCGAGAGGGACGGACGCGCAGGGTCTGTTGCAGGATACCGATGTTCTGGCGATCGTCGTTGGCCACCATGGAGCGGTCGGGCGGCAGCAGGCCGCCTTCGCGGCGCGGCCGGTTGCGGTCCGGCGGCGGCAGGTCCGAGGCGAGGGGTTGGTCGAGGTCGAGGCGCGGCGGCGCGAGGCGCCCGCTGGGATCGCGCAAGGGATCGCTGTCGCCGACGTCCGGAAGGCGCGGTTCCACCCGCGATGCCTCGTCGCCCTGAGCGAAAGCGTCGAGGTTGAGAGCCTGCTCGATCGCCGACAGAGCCGCCTCGGCCGGGTCCTTGAGCTTCTTTTCCGTGGCCATACAACGCCTCGTTACGCGTATCCCGATCGCCGGCCGCGCCCGCCGATCAAGGTTACTTTTACCAATTTACCAAGGAACTTTAGACTTCGGCGCGAGGCTCCGATACCCGAGCCCGCCGCAGCGCCCAAAAAACCTTAACGGAATGGTTACCAAGCTCGGGGCCGGCACCGTGCCGTCGTCTTTCTGCATGATGCCTCAACGCGTAAACGGAAGCGAACGGCGGCGGGGCTGAGCTGTGGATAGCCTGGATGGCTCGCGCCCGAACGAGGAGACGCTTTGTCAGATCCGAATTCGCCGGACGGCGCCGGAGCGACGCTCCTCGACGCCGGGCACCTGTCGCGCCAGACCTTCGGCGATGTGGATCTCGCCGCGGAACTGCTCGGCCTCTTCGCCGAGCAGTGCGAGCGCCTCCTGCCCGGCATTGTCGATGGAGACCGACCGGGGCCCGAACGGGCGGACCTCGCCCATACCCTGAAGGGTTCGGCCCTCGGTGTCGGCGCGGTCCGGGTCGCCCTGTGGTCGGGCGCGGCCGAGGATGCGCTGCGGGCCGGCGACACGGCGTTTCCCTGCGACCGGCTCACCGACGCCGTGGCGGCGACCCTCGCGGTTCTGCCGCGGACCGCCTGATCCGAGCGGCCTCGGACGTCGGGTCGCGGCAGAGCGATGGAACGGCGGGGCCTCTGCGGCGTAAGCGCAGGAATCCTCGCCCGGTCGGCGAGCGCGCTTGCATTCGGAAGCCTGCCCCTTCAAGGCAGGCGGTGCGCCGCACAACCGGCCTTTCTACGCGTTGTCCGAGCCCGGAGCCCCCGATGCCCAAGATCACCTACGTCGACCACGCCGGAACGGCCAGGACCGTGGAGGGCGACGTGGGATCGACCGTGATGGAAGCGGCGATCCGCAACAACATCCCGGGCATCGATGCGGAATGCGGCGGCGCCTGTGCCTGCGCCACCTGCCACGTCTACGTCGATGCGGCCTGGGCCGAAGTGGTTGGGTCGGCCGAAGCTATGGAGCAGGACATGCTCGACTTCGCCTCCGACGTGCGCGCGACCTCGCGCCTGTGCTGCCAGATCCGGATCACCCCGGAACTCGACGGCCTCAGCGTCACGACGCCGGCGCGCCAGGGCTGAACGGGCGGCGCCCGAGACTTTCGCTGAAGCGGAGGAGGTAGCCGTCCGGGTCCTGTACCAGGAATTGTCGGCACCCGACCTCCTCCTGGCCGGCCCGATACCAGGCGTCGTGCAACGGTTCGAACAGCGGCCAATCGAGCACTGTCAGGCGCGCGAGGATCGGTGCGACGGAGGTCACCTCGATCTGCAGGTTGATGCCGCGGCCGAAGGGCGGCGTCATGGGACCGGTGATCCAGGCTTCGTTGATCGCGTCCAGCATCACCTGAGCGCCCGCGCGTTCGAGGTAGGCGAAGCCGCTCTCGGGCCGTTGGTAGGCGATCGCGAACCCCAGACCGTCGCACCAGAATTCGAGGCTTCGCGCGAGATTGCGCACGCCCAGTTCCGGAACGAGGACGGAAAATCCGCCTTCCGGCAGCCTGTCCTACATGCCAGGTCCTTCTCGCCAAAAGACTGTTCATCCGGTTCGGACTGCGCCGCCGGCTGCTACCGAACGAGCGCCCGCATGGCCGCGTCGATGCCTTCGAGGTTGAGCGCGTACATGCGCTCGCCCATCAGGCGGCGGACCATCCCGATCGACTGGGTGTAGGCCCAGTGCTCGGCCGGTACCGGGTTGAGCCAGGCCGCCTTCGGAAACCGCTCGAGGATGCGGTTCAGCCAGACCTCGCCGGGTTCCTCGTTCCAGTGCTCCACCGATCCGCCCGCCATGGCGATCTCGTACGGGCTCATGGAGGCGTCGCCTACGAAGACCACGCGGTAGTCCGGGGGATAGGTCCGCAGGACGTTCAGGAGCGGCAGCGTCTCGTCGTGCCGGCGCCGGTTTTCGCGCCAGACCCGCTCGTAGGGGCAGTTGTGAAAGTAGAAATGCTCGAAGTGCTTGAACTCCGAGCGGGCGGCGGAGAACAGCTCCTCGGCGAGCGCCACGTGCCAATCCATCGAGCCGCCGACATCGAGGAACAGCAGCACCTTCACGGCATTTCGGCGCTCCGGCCGGAGCTTCACGTCGAGGTAGCCCTTGGCCGCCGTCTCGCGGATGGTCCCGTCGAGGTCGAGCTCGTCGGCCGCGCCGGTCCGGGCGAAGCGGCGTAGACGGCGGAGTGCCACGCGCATGTTCCGGGTGCCGAGTTCGACCGTGTCGTCGAGGTCCTTGAAGGTGCGCTTGTCCCAGACCTTCACGGCGCGGAAATTGCGGTTGCCGTCCTGACCGATCCGGATGCCCTCGGGGTTGTAGCCGTAGGCGCCGAACGGCGAAGTCCCGCCGGTGCCAATCCACTTGCTGCCGCCCTGGTGGCGCTCGCGCTGCTCGGCGAGGCGCTGCTTCAGGGTCTCGAACAGCTTGTCCCAACCGAGCGCCTGAAGGTCCGCCTTCTCGGCATCGGTGAGGTATTTCTCGGCGAGCTTGCGGAGCCATTCCTCGGGAATCGCCGTCGGTTCGGTGGCCTCGCCCAGGGTCTCGATGCCCGCGAACACGGTGCCGAACACCCGATCGAACCGGTCGAGGTGCCGCTCGTCCTTCACCAGGGCGGTGCGGGCGAGGAGGTAGAACTCCTCGACGCGCTTCTCGGCCAGGTCGCGGTCGAGCGCTTCCAGGAGCGTCAGGAATTCCCGCAGGGTGACGGGGACCTTGGCCTCGCGCAGGGCGGTGAAGAACTGGAGCAGCATGGCGCGACAACGCGGGAAGCCGCGATCGGGGTCAAGGGGTCGTCCGGCGCCGTCGTCGGTCCGGTTCACATACGTTAAACTGGGTATAACCCGGGTTTTCTGTTGATAGTGCCATGCGGACGTTATTCCGACGAACAGGACTTGTCATCTGAATCGAACATCTTGGCCGCACGGTCTCGTGCAAGTCAGGACAAGTCGTCAGGGCGCATGGTCTACGGGTAGAGTTGGGAGTGACCGACATGGCGCTCGCGTTGCGCTCGTTGAGCGATTTCAAGCGGTTCCTGTCCGAGCCGGGCGCGACGATTCAGGTGGTGCGCAACACCTTCATCGATCGCCAGCCAGCCTCCTTCGCGGACGCCTACCGGGCCAAGGGGATGTACGAGCCTCGGACGATCCGGGCAGTGTCCAAGAAGGCGGCCATCTTCTCGATCCAGGGGCATCCGACGACGATCTGGCTCTACTGGGACAAGGGCACGCGCAAATGGCGGTTCAACGACGATACGGTGACGATCCCGCTCGATACCGGGCTCGGTCCGCCGGACGAGATCGTCTACCGCTGTAGCTACGCGCCCGGCATGGAGCCTGCCGCCCGTCCTGCTAACCCCCGCGCCAAGCCGCGTGCGCCCAACGCCCGGACATCCAAGCCCCCCAAGACCCTGAAGTCTCCGAACACTCTGAAACCTCCCGACACCCTGAAGCCGGCCGGGCCGAAATCGCCCCGCGGCATCAAATCCGCGCCGGGCAACGCCTCCGGCACAGCGACTCCGTCCGGGGCAGGTCCACTCCCGACACCGATGATGCCGTCACGCGGGCAGGGCCGCCTTCTCTGAGATATCCAGGATCGCCGCTCAGGCGCTCTTGATCACCGATTTGCCCTCGTCGACGACCGCAGGCGGCTCCCGCACCTCGACGCCTTTGCCGACGGTACGACGAGCCCGGAAGGCCGGACGGACCTCGGTCTCCTTCTTCTTGAGCATCGCGCGGTACTCGTCGCGTCGCTCGTGGATCGAGGCGATCACGAGCCCCATCGGAACCCCGACATCGACGAGCACCGCCTCGGACAGCTGAAGCGACGCCTCGATCGTCTCGGGAACGGCATCGTCCACGCCCATCTCGTAGAGCGCCGTGGCATGGCGGGCGTCGCGCGCCCGGGCCACGATGGTGATGTCGCGCCGTTCCGCCCGTGCGGCCTGCACCACCGCCTCGACCGCCCGCGGAGTGTCCAGGGTGACGACGAGGGCACGGGCATTGGCGATGTCGCAGCGGCGCAGCAGCTCCGGATTGGCCGAATCGCCAAAATAGACGGGATTCCCGAGGCGGCGATGCTCCGAGACCCGGGCCGCATCCGCGTCGAGGGCGAGGTACGGGATTTTGTGGCGCACCAGCATCTCGCCGACCAGGCGCCCGACGCGGCCGTAGCCCGCGATGATGACCCGGTTCTGCTGGCGGTCCGGCACCGGCTCCGCCCGGGCCCGTCCGAGCTGCGCGACGGTGAGGCGCTTGCCCAGGCGCCGCCCCAGGACGGCGAGGGCCGGGATCGCGATCATGGTCACGGTGGTGACGATCAGGGCGGCCTGCCCGACCTCCTCGGGCACGAGGTTGCCCGCCAGCGCGCCGCCGATCAGCACGAAGGCGAACTCGCCGCCGGGTCCGAGCAGCAGGGCCGCCTCCATCGCCACCGCCCGCGACAGCTTGAGGACGCGTGCGGCGAGCACGATGACGGCCCCCTTGATCAGGATCAGCGCGAGGGCGAGACCCAGGACCGCTCCCGGCGCCGACATCAGGTGGGCCGGATCGAGGTTCATCCCCACGGAGACGAAGAACACGCCGAGGAGCAGGCCCTTGAACGGGTCGATCGTCGCCTCGATGGCGCGGCGATACTCGGTCTCGGCGAGCAGCAGGCCCGCCACGAAGGCGCCCAGCGTCATCGACAGGCCCGCGGCGGCGGCCGTCACGGCGGTGCCGATGATGACGAGGAGGCAGGCCGCCATGAACAGTTCGGGCGAGCGCGTCCGGGCCACGAGCTGGAACAGCGGCCGCAGCGCCACGCGCCCGACCACCACGATGACCACGATGGCGACCGCCGCCTGGCCGAGGGCGAGGGCGAGGGCGCCCCCGACATCCGCGCCGTCGTTGCGCCCGAGCACCGCGATCGCGAACAGGACGGGGGCGACCGCCAGGTCTTGGAACAGCAGCACCGCGAAGCTGGCGCGCCCCGCCGGCGTGTTCAGCCGCTTCTGATCCGCGAGGACCGGCAGGACGATGGCCGTCGAAGAGAGTGCGAGGGCGAGGCCGACGATGATCGCGGCGGCGAGCGGCACGGAGAGGCAGAGCAGGATCACGCCGATCACGACGGAGGAGGCCAGCACCTGGATGGAGCCGAGCCCGAACACGAGCCGGCGAAGCGTCCGCAGGCGTTCCCAGGAGAGTTCCACCCCGATCATGAACATGAGGAAGATGACGCCGAACTCGGCGAGATGAGCGATTTCCGCCCGGTTCGCGATCGTGAAGATCGAGACCCACGGGTGCGTCTCGGCGAAGCGCCCGAGGCCGAAGGGGCCCAGGAGCGCTCCCGCCCCGATGAACCCGAGTACCGGACTGATGCGCAGCCGATGGAACAGCGGCACCACCACGCCCGCGGTGACGAGGAACAGGATCGCTTCCTTGTAGGAGCCGGCGTGCACGTCCGTCATCGGTTCGGGATGTCTCCTGTGCCGGATCGGGGGCCGGGGCACGGCCCATCCACCCCGACCATGGGCACCGGTGGCGTCGCGGTGCAACAGCGCAGACACGGGGAACCGACAAATTGGCCGGCTGCGACCATTCGGATGGGGAGACCGTGCTGGTCAGCACCGCCGATGCGGCGCAAAAACGGCACAATATGCGCATAACGCAAAGCCTTAACGGACGGTTAAGCGCGCTGCGTCGCGTTTTGAGATACGAGTGCCCCATGCGAAAGACGCCGCCCAACCGCGACGTGCAACGTGAAGCCCGGGAATGGCGCCGGGAATCCGAGCGCTGGACCCACGAGCGGCATATCGAGAAGGGCTACCGCATCAAGTGGGGCTACGTCGCGATCGCCTACCTCGTCGAGTTCATGGTCATCGGCGCCTCGCTCTGGGGTGCATGGCTGTTCGCGGGCGTCTACAGCGACGGTGATTCCCAGGCCTTCTACTTCATGCTCCTGGCCCCGCTGGTCTACGCGGCGGTGGAGCTGTGCCGCGTGCCGCTGGGCATCCTGGCCCGGACGCAGCGCTCCTACTTCATCCGCGCGCTGGCGATCGTCGGCATCATCTTCGCGGCGGGCGTCACCACCAAGTCGGTGTCCCAGCTCGGCGAGATGATGTTCCATCCCCGCCTGATGGACGCCGCCAAGGCCAAGACCGCCCTGAAGGACGCCCAGGCCGACCGCGGCACCATCGACAACCGCATCGCCGCGGCGGACGCGCGCGTGGCGCAGTACACGACCGAACTCGACCAGATCGAGAAGCGCGCGGCGGAGAATGCCAGCCAGCTCGCCGGCCTGCCGGCGCAGCGCTGCGAACGCGTCTACGGCACCAACAGTCGCGGCCAGCGCTATTCCAACATGAAGTGCGTCACCGATCCGCGGACCGCGACCCTCAATGCCAGCGTCGCCAAGGCCGGCTCGGACCGGGGTGCGGTGACGAAGATGCTGGAAGAGGCGCGCAAGGCGCGTGGCGAACTCGACCGCGGCGCGGCCGAGCGCAAGGTCGCGGATGCCGAGCAGGCCTACCGCAACTCGGTCAATCGCTCGCAGCTGCATTCCTTCACGGCGATGGTCTACGGCGTCGACCCGATCGACGTGACCGAGGCGCAGGTCCACGCCTTCCTGCGCATCTTCGTCTTCGTGCCGGCGCTCTGCGCCGCCTTCGCCTCGACGATCCTCGCCCTCTGCGCCGTGTCCGTGCGCAAGACTTTCATGGACGAGGACGATCTTGGCGCCACCGTGGACCCGGCGGCGACCCCCTACATGCTTGATTCCATCACCGACGCCCTGCGCCAGGAAATGGCCCTGAGCCAACCGCGCGGCGTGCCCGATGAGCCTGCGGTCGCGCCCCAGGCGTCCGCCGCTGCGGCGGCGACGACCGCTCCGGCGGCCGCCACCGCGCCCGGCGGGGCCGTGATCCCGATCGATCGTCGCGGCCCTGTCCAGGCCGCCAGCGCGGGAGCCGGCGCATGAGCATCCATACTTCCGGCACCCCCGAGAACGTCGTCCTGGCGCAGAGCGTCAACGGGCGCCTCCGGGCCGAGGCGCGCATCGTCGCCGCACGCGCCTTCCTCTTCCGCTCCCTCGGGGCGGGCGCCTTCCTGCTCCTCGCCGGCGCGGGCGTCGGTGCGGCGTCCTACGGCTACGCCTACATGAACCAGTTCGATTCGGCGGCCGAGAAGATCGCCGCCGCCATGCAGGCCGCCCTGTCCGACGTGACCCTGAAGACCAAGGGTGAGGTCACGCTCACGGACAACGTGCTCAAGCTCGAGGGCGGCCTGCCCAAGGCGGGCGGAGCCCCGACCCCGACGAAGGCGCAGCTCGGCAACGACGCCGCGCCGGCCTCGAAGGCCCCCGTGAACACGACCTTCACGGTGTTCAAGCAAGTACCCTACATGGACGGCCAGATCGTCACCGGCTGGAATTTCCGCGCCAACGAAGATCAGCCGTTCCAGCAATATTGCTACTTCTCGCGGCGCCAGAACGAGGCCAAGGGACAGGTCGAGATCAAGATCGATCTCGCCATGGACGGGAAGACCCTGCCGCAGCCGCAGAAGTCCGACGTCAATCTCGGCATCCTGGCCTCGAACTGCGTCTGGCACGACGGCAAGACCCTCTAGCCTAAGCGGTCCTCCTCGATCGCCGCCGGCGCCTTGCGGGGAGGCCGGCCGCGCTTCAACCCCGGACGCCTGCGTCCCATCCCGCGAGTTCCTCCATGCGCTTCACCGGCACCGCCGACTACGTCGCGACCTCCGACCTCACCACGGCGGTCAATGCCGCCATCGTGCTGGAGCGGCCGTTGCTGGTGAAGGGCGAGCCCGGCACCGGCAAGACGGTGCTGGCCGAGGAGATTGCTAAGGGGCTCGGAGCGCCGCTGCTGACCTGGAACGTCAAGTCGACCACGAAGGCGCAGCAGGGCCTCTACGAGTACGATGCGGTCTCGCGCCTGCGCGACAGCCAGCTCGGCGACCCGCGCGTGTCCGACATCGGCAATTACATCCGTCGCGGCAAGCTCTGGGAGGCGTTCACCGCGCCGGAGCGCCCGGTGCTGCTCATCGACGAGATCGACAAGGCCGACATCGAATTCCCCAACGACCTGCTCACCGAACTCGACCGGATGGAGTTTCACGTCTACGAGACCGGCGAGACGGTCCGGGCCGAGCGACGCCCGATCGTCATCATCACCTCGAACAACGAGAAGGAGTTGCCGGACGCCTTCCTGCGCCGCTGCTTCTTCCACTACATCAAGTTCCCCGACGCCGAGACGCTCAAGGCCATCGTCGAGGTGCATTACCCCGGCATCAAGCACCGCCTGGTGGAGGAAGCCCTGCGGGTCTTCCTCGAGACCCGCGAAGTGCCCGGCCTGAAGAAAAAGCCTTCGACCTCGGAGTTGCTCGACTGGCTCAAGCTCCTCGTCTCGGAAGATATCGCCCCCGAGACGCTGCGCGAGCGGGACGGTCGCAAGCTGATCCCGCCGCTGCACGGCGCACTCCTGAAGAACGAGCAGGATGTCGGGCTGTTCGAGAAGCTCGCCTTCCTGATGCGGCGCGAGCAGCGCGGCGGCTGAGTGGTGCGATCGGGCGTCGCCCCCTGGCCCGGAGCGCCCGCGGGACCCAGATAGGGCGGGCAGCCCGCGCAGGCTCATCTCCAGCGGAACGCTCCCGATGAAACTGAAGAAGCTCGGCCGCACCGGCCTCGACATCTCGCCCCTCTGTCTCGGCTGCATGACCTACGGCGTGCCCGAGCGCGGACCCCATCCCTGGACCCTGCGCGAGGACGAGAGCCGGCCACTGATCAAGCAGGCGCTGGATCTCGGCATCAACTTCTTCGACACCGCCAATGCCTACTCGGACGGCACAAGCGAGGAGATCGTCGGGCGCGCCCTGCGCGACTATGCCGACCGCGACGCCATCGTGCTGGCCACCAAGTGCTTCTTCCCCCTCAAGAGCCAGCCCAATGCCGGCGGGCTGTCGCGCAAGGCGATCTTCGCATCCATCGATGCCAGCCTGAAGCGGCTCGGTACCGACTACGTCGATCTCTTCCAGATCCACCGCTGGGATTACGGGACACCGATCGAGGTCACCCTCGAGGCGCTGCACGACGTGGTGAAGGCCGGCAAGGCCCGCTACATCGGCGCTTCGTCGATGTACGCCTGGCAGTTCGCCAAGGCTCTGTTCACGGCCGACCGCTACGGCTGGACGCGCTTCGCTACGATGCAGGATCACTACAACCTGCTGCACCGGGAGGAGGAGCGCGAGATGCTGCCGCTCTGCCTGGATCAGGATATCGCGGTGCTGCCCTGGAGCCCGCTGGCCCGGGGCCGTCTCACCCGTGACTGGGACGTGCGCAGTGCGCGCCAGGACAGCGACGAGGTCGGACGCCACCTCTACGCATCGGCCGATGCCGCCGACCGCGCCATCGTCACGGAAGTCTCGGCGATCGCGGCCGCCCGGGGCGTTCCGCGCGCCCAGGTCGCCCTGGCCTGGGTCCTGCAGAAATCGGTGGTGACGGCTCCGATCATCGGCGCCTCGAAGCCCGCTCACCTGGCCGATGCCGTCGCAGCCCTCGATCTCGACCTGACCTTCGACGAGATGAGCGCCCTCGAAGCCCCCTACACCCCCCATCCCGTCGTCGGTTTCTCCTGAAGGTCCGTTCCCGCATGCGCCGCCTGATTCTCCTGCGCCACGCCAAGTCCGATCGTCCGCCCGGCATCACCGACCTGGACAGGCCCCTGAACGACCGGGGCAGGCGCGCCGCGCCGCAGATGGGCGCATATCTGGCGGCCGAGGGCCTGATCCCGGACGCCGTCGTGGTCTCGCCGTCCCTGCGCACCCGCGAGACCTGGGAGGCGGTGCGGGCCGCCCTGACGGGGGTCGAGGCCGAGATCGTCCCTTCCATCTACGAAGCGCCGGAGACGGCCCTGCTCGCCGTGGTGAAGGCGGCGCCCGATACCGCGCAGAGCCTGCTGATGATCGGTCACAATCCGGGGCTTCAGGATCTGGCGACGCGGCTCGCCGGCTCCGGCGAGAAGGCCGGACGCCGCCGGCTGTCGCTCGAGTTTCCCACTGCCGCCGTGGTGGTCTTGGATTTCGAGATCGATGTGTGGAGCGCGATCGCCGCCGGCACGGGCCGTCTCGAGCGCTTCGTCGCCCCGAAGGATCTCGACATCGCGGATTGAACCCTTTTCGCCCGGGCGCCGTTGCCCTGGTCCTGATCAAGCTTCGCAGATCCCGTGCTCCTGACCACGCTCCTCGTTCTCACGACGCTGATGCCGCGCCTTGAGGGAGCGGTGGGTGACCTCACGCCCGAGATGTCGCGCTGGAGCGCGGCGCTGGCGGCGTTCGAGGACAGCCCCGTGCCCTTTCCGGTCTTCCAGCCCGAGATCAGGGCCGTCTCGAACTGGCGCTACGAAGCAGCCGCCGGCCTGCGACCCGCCTCGCTCGCTCTGGTCGCACGCTACACGGCCACGGAGCCCGCCTTCGTCGCCCGCTGCATCAAGCTCAACAATTACTGGTGCATCAAGAAGGCCCGCTGGAACGGCGAGATCGGTGCCGATACCGAGGGCCATACCGGCTTCGCCACCGCGGCCGACGGGGCCGACGCGGCGGCCCAGCTCCTCCGGCGCTACTATCGCGCGTTCGGTCGCCGCTCGGCTCTCGCCATCGTTCGGCGCTGGGCCCCCGCCGAGTGCCGCGTCGGCGGTGCGCCGGTCCCGCTCGCCCGCCGGGTGACAGGCGCGAGGATCGCGTCCGAGATCGCACCGCGCGGCATCGGCGGCACGCTGCGGGCTCGCTTCCTCGCCCGCCACCCACGCGGCGGCGTCGCCCGCGCTAGGACCGCCGTACGGGGCGGTCCGCTGCGGATTCAGCCCTGGTCGCCGCTCGCGCGCATGCGCGGGCGTCCGAGCCCGACGCGCGAGGCGGCGAAGGCGGCTCCCCCGGTGAAGCCCGCGATCCCGGCGGCCACGAAATCCGCGCTGCTCGTCCGCCCCTCGGAAATCCTGGTCAAGCCGTCGACGGTCATTGCCAAACCGTCCGTCCTTCTCGTCAAGCCCAATGCCGTCCTCGGCGCCGCGCCGACCGCGCCGAAGCGGACGCCGCCGAAGGTCGGTTCGGTGGCAAGCCTGCAGGAGCGCTTCGTGGCGGAATCCGCCGCGTTGCCGGCCATCGCGGCGGGGCTGCCGAGCCTGCCGCTCCTCGATCTCAGCGTGCCGGCGCCGTTCTGCGGCAACGACGAGACCCGGATCCGCAACTACGCCACGCGGATCGCCGCCAGCGTCGGCGTCAAGATCGAAGACGACCTGAAGCTGTTCGACCTCGAGGGGCGTCCTCTGCCGAACCTGCGCCCTGTGATGCTGGCGATGTCGGGCGTGGAACTCGGCGCTCTGCGTGCGGGGCCCGCCCTGGTCGAGGCCGCCATCGCGCGCCTGGACGCCACGACCCTCGCCACCCTCGGCACGCCGGTCACGACACCCTGATCATCCGGCTTGTTCCCCCAAGCCTTGCGGCGGCGTTCGAGCCGCGCCACCTCATCGGCAACGCCGCGGCGTTCCCGCACCGCCCTCCCTCGCCGTCCCATGAACAGGTTGCCATGAACAGCTTCGCCGCGCGTGCGGGTTCCGCGGTCAAGGCCTTCGCCGAGGCATCCAGCGATCTCCTGATCCAGCCGACCTTGCGGCTCGGCGTCACCGGTCTCGCGCGCTCGGGCAAGACCGTCTTCACCACGGCCCTAATCCACCACCTCGTCGAGGCGCATGCGCTCCCGGCCTTTGCGCCGGCACACGAGGGCCGGCTGCGCCGTGCCCGCCTCGTGCCGCAGCCCGACGACGACATCCCGCGCTTTCCCTACGAGGAGCACTACGCGGCGCTCACCGAGCAGCGCCTGTGGCCGCGCTCGACCGACCGGATCAGCCAGTTTCGCCTCGCCATCGAGTACGAGCGCTCGGGCGGCTGGCGATCCGGACCGGGTACGCTGATGCTCGACGTCGTCGATTACCCGGGCGAATGGCTGCTCGACCTCGCGCTGATCGACCAGAGCTACACCGCCTGGTCCCGCGCCACGATCGCCGGCACGCGTCGCAGCGGCCGGAGCGCGATGGCTGCGCCCTGGCTGGAGACCCTCAAGGGGCTCGATCCGCTGGCGCCCCTCGACGAGGTCGTGGCCGAGCACGCCAGCACGGCCTTCAAGACCTACCTGTCCGCTCTGCGCGCCGGCCCCGAGGCCGTGGCCACCACGCCACCCGGACGCTTCCTCATGCCCGGAGACCTCGCGGGCTCGCCGGCCCTCACCTTCGCGCCCCTCGACAACCTCCCCGAGATCCTGGCCCCGGACAGCCTCGCCGGCCTCATGGAACGCCGATTCGAGGCCTACAAGGCGAAGGTCGTTGAACCGTTCTTCCGAAACCACTTCCAACGGGTCGATCGGCAGATCGTCCTGGTGGATGTCCTGGCGGCGGTGGATGCCGGGCCGGCCGCGCTGGCCGAACTGGAGGAGGCCCTGGATTCGGTTCTCCTCAGCTTCCGCATCGGGCGCAACACCATCCTGTCCCGGTTGTTCGCGCCGCGTGCGGAGCGCATCCTGTTCGCCGCCACCAAGGCCGATCACCTGCATCAGACCAGCCACGACCGCCTCGATGCCCTGCTGCGCCTGCTCGTCTCGCGGGCCATGCGGCGGACCGAGGCGGCCGGCGCGCGGGTCGGCACCGTGGCCCTGGCCTCCGTCCGTGCGACGCGGGAGACCACCGTCCACGACGGGAACGAGATCCTGCGTGCCGTGTCGGGCACGCCCGAGGCGGGCGAGCGCGTCGGCGACGACGTCTTCGACGGCGTGAGCGAGGCCGCGATCTTCCCCGGCGAACTGCCGCCGCGGCCGGAATCCGTCCTTGAGGGAGCTGTGCCGCCCGGCTCCCTGCGCTTCCCGCGGTTCCGCCCGCCTCTGGTGAAGCCCGATGCCCTCGGCAGGCCGGGCGACCTGCCGCAGATCCGTCTCGACCGCGCCATGCAGTTCCTCATCGGCGACAAGCTCGCCTGAGGCTTCCGGGGAAGTTACATCCCATGAGTTCGACCAATCGCCCCCGCGCCTTCCGCATCCCCTCTGCCGCCCCCGAGGAGGCACCCGACGGCGTTGTGCCGCCCCCGGTACCGCCGTCTCAGGTTCGAATCGTCGAGGAGCCCTTCGAGATCGTCGATGCGGCGGATGGGGTGGCGGTACCGGTGGCGCCGAAGGCCCGCGCATCCTGGCTCAGCCTGCTCCTCGTCGCCTTGGGCGGCCTCGTCTCGCTCGGAGTCGGGCTGTCGGTGGAGCGCCTGATCGCCGACCTGTTCAGCGCGGCCCCGTGGCTCGGCGCCGTGGCGCTGGTCCTGCTCGGCGTCGCCACCATTGCGTTCCTGGCCATCGTCGCTCGGGAACTGTCCGGAATCTGGCGCGAGCGCCAGATCGAGCGCGTCCGGGCCAAGGCGATGGCGGCGATCGCCGAGCGCGATCATTCCGCCGCGCAATCCGTGGTCCGCGACCTCTCGGGACTCTACGCCGAACGACCGGCTCTCTCGGCCGGACGCGCTCGCCTCGAAACCCTCGGGGACGCGATCCTCGACGTCGACGACCGCCTCGGGCTCGCCGAGCACGAATTGCTCGCGCCCCTCGACCGTCAGGCCCGGAACGCCATCGCGTCAGCGGCCAAGCAGGTCTCGGCGGTGACTGCTCTCAGCCCGCGCGCCATCGTCGACGTCGCCTTCGTGGTCTTCGCTGCGGTGCGCCTGTTGCGGCGGATCGCGACGATCTATGGCGGCCGGCCCGGTTTCCTCGGCTTCCTGCGCCTGGCGCGAGCGGCCTTCGCCCACCTCACGGTGACGGGAGGCATGGCCGTCGGCGAGAGCATGATCCAGCAGGTGCTCGGGCTCGGGATCGCCGCGCGGGTCTCGGCCAAGCTCGGCGAGGGCGTGCTCAACGGCCTGATGACGGCGCGCTTCGGCCTCGCCGCGATGGCGGTGTGCCGGCCCCTGCCGTTCGTCCGTGAGGCCCCACCACGCCTCGCCGACGTGGCGGGCGAACTCTTGAAGCCCTTGGCGGACGAGGCGAAGGCCTGACCGCTATAGGGTCTTCATGAACCCGGCGAGGCGCATCAGGCCTTCGGGCCACGGACCGTGCCCACTTGCCACGTTGATGTGGCCGGATTCGCCGGCATCCACCACGACGGCGCCCCAGGCATAGGCGAAATCCTCGGCGCGGGCGTAGCTGCAATAGGGATCGTTGCGGCTGGCGACCACGAGGGACGGAAAGGGCAGGGGATCGCGGGGGACGGGAGCGAAGGCCGTCACGCTGGCGGGCAGGTTCGGCGTCGTCTCCACATCCGGGAAGGCAACCAGAAGGGCACCGCGCACGGCCCCCTCCCTGAAGCCCGGCGCAGCCTGGACTGCCGCGACCACGCCGAGGCTGTGCGCGATCAGGACGACCGGGCGGGTCGCGGTGTTGACCGCCTCGGCGATCCGGGTTCGCCAGGCCTCCGCATTCGGATGGTGCCAGTCATCCTGGACGACTATCCGCCCCGTCGAAAGCCTCTCTGCCCAGCGCGCCTGCCAGTGCTCGTCTTCGGACCCGGCATAGCCCGGCAGGATGAGGATTTCGCAATCGGCAATCTTCATGGCTCACCCGATAACGGGTTCATTTTGCAGCGTCGAGGGTCGTGAAGGTCGGTTCTCGGAACTCGTGGCTCGAACGACGAGAGGAGCGGCACGGATCGCGTGCCGCTCCTCTCTGTCGAGTCCGACCGGCGGCCCGGCCTCTCAGTGGGGCTTCGAGGCCGAAGACTGGGGCGAGGGCGGTGTTGCGGTGGCTGGCTCTTCGCCGCCGGTCGCACGCTGCACAGCTGCGTTCAGGTTCTCGGGGTCGAGGGCGCTGGCGACGAATTCGCGGCCGCGATGCGTGACGTCTCGCGCGTAGCGCAGGCCCTGATCCCGGACCTCGTCGGCCCAGGGGCCGACGTTCTCGTCCTCGGTGCGCGTGCGCGGCAGCAATGCACCGATGAGAAGGCCGGCGGCGAGACCGACGACACCGACCAGGAGCGGATGTTCGGACACGAAGTCCTCGACCGCGGACCGGCCGTCCTGGAGGCGGGCGCTGCCTCGCTCGCTCAGGTCGCTGATCCGGCGGCGTCCTTCCTGCTGAGTGTCGGAAGCCCAACTCCGGGCATCGTCGTAGGCGTCCGATGCACGCTCACGCAGGTCCTGGACCTTGCCGGAGACCTGCTCCCGGAGATCGCCTGCGGTCTCGGCGGCCCGATCGCGCAGATCACCGGCCCGCGCCTTCACCTCGTCGGCCGTGGAGGAACCATGGCTGCCCTCCGCGTAAATGCTGTGCGTCTGCGTGCCGGTGTGATGAAGACCCGGGCTCGGCACATCGTGCAGGGAGCCTTCGGACTGGTGACCGCGCGGTATGCCGGCGGCGAGGGCGATGTCGTCGGGGAGCGAGCGGTGCTCGTCACCGGGTTTCTGAGTCGAACTCATGGGATACTCCTGAGGGTCGGCGAAGGCCACGGGGGCCGGATCGGGTCTTTTGGGATCGGCCGGAACGGCTCAGATCTGGGTCTCGCTCGCGAGCGGGGCGACGGGGTGCTGGGTCGGGAGATCCGGGTCGTAGACGCGGTCGGCCCCGGTTTTCGTCACGGGCAGACCATCGGCGGCGAGGCGGGCACGCCGACGCAAAGCCGGGCTGGTCTGGTTCGTCGACATGCGGTGGACGAGCCAGCCGACACCGGCCGCGATGAGCAGCACCGGGATCGGATTGCGCCGAACCGCCTCCAGGGCCCCATCATAGGCACCGCTGAGCGGTGTACGCCGGGCGTTGCCCAGCATCTCGTCGACGATACTGGAAACCGACAGTCTTTCCTGGATCTGGTCGATCGTCTGATCGAGGCGGGCGCGGCTCGCCTCGATGTCCTTCTCGAGTTCGTTAAGCGATTCGGTCATCCCGAGACCCTCTCAGACAAAGTACGGGCGTCTTCGCGGACCTGTCGGGTCGTCCGGACGGGGGCGAGGGTCGAGAGCGACATGGCGTTCCGCCCGATCAGGGCCAGGGCCACGGCCACCACGAGGAGGACGCCGCCGACGATCAGCGCGGCCAACGCCTCGGAATGAACGACGGTGGCGAGCCACTTCACCAGCGCGTCCACGAGGACGAAGAGGGCGACGACACCGAACACCGCGGCGCCGACCAAGAGGCCGAGGCCGATGAACAACGCCCGGACGTTGCTCGTCATCTCGTTGCGGAAGAGGGCGATCTCCTTCCGCGCGAGTTCGTTGGTCTCCCGCAGGGCATCGCCGATGAGGCCCTGGATGCTGGATTGAGGACCGGTGGTCATCGCGCGGTCCTCAGAGACGGTGTTGGTTCGGGTAGGAATCGTTCAGGGGTGCGGCGCTCGTCGACTTGATGAAGCGGGCGACCACGAAGCCGGTGAGGAAAGTGGCGACCGCCACGGCGACCGGTGCGCGGCGCGCGAAGGCCTCGGCCTCCTCGTAGAACTCCGAGAAGCTGCGCTCCTCGATGGAGGCGCCGAGATGCTCCAGGCCATCGGCGGCGCTGTCGAAGAACGCCCGAATGTTCGGCTGTGCCTCGAAGGTCTTGCTCGATTCCCGCACCGACTTGGCGAGGTCCGTCACCGAGCGCGCGGCATCGCCCTTGCGCTGGTCGACATAGTCGGTCGCATGCGAACGAGCCGCCTCGACGAAGCTGCGGCCACGCTCGGCCGCCACGTCCGCGATCCCCTCGACGTCGCCGCGCAGGGCCTTCCAGTCAGCCGTCGGGTTCGCCGGCTCCGCGCCCGTGGGACCTGGGGATTGGTTTGCGGTCACGGTGATACTCCTCGGCACGAGATGGAAAGAACTGCGATTTGCGACGGTTAAACAGCAGCCGGAGAGGCAGGGTTCCGCCTTCGCTCGCACGCACCCAAAAGGTCCGGCCGGGCGTGCGTCAGGCGGCGTTCAGGTCCGGTCGTGCATAACGGGGAAGCTTGGCCGTGGGGGCATCGTCAGAGGTAACGGGTAAGGTCCGCAAGATGCGGCGCCGTGCGGCGGAATTGGGCGGGAGGTGTTTCGGTGGGGCTTTGTTTGCCGTGAACCCGGGACATTCAGGTCTTGACCCGGGTCCATCGAACGCGCTTGGCTGCACCGACGGATCGCGCTCGGCTTCCGCGCGTTCACCCAATGTATCATTCTGGTCGCGCGCAATTCTGCGCGAGGCCCATGAGGACCGGAGCCGGCTTCGTGGCACGTCTCGTCATCGTATCGAACCGCGTTGCAGTCCCCGAGGAAGGGGGAAAGGCCGTCGCGGCCGGCGGCCTCGCGGTCGCCGTCAAGGAGGCCTTCACGGCCTATGAGGGCCTGTGGTTCGGCTGGAGCGGCAATGTCGTCGAGAACCCCTCCAGTGAGCCGACGCTGATCGATCGAGGCCATATCAGTTACGCCGTGGTCGATCTGTCACCCCAGGATCACCGCGAATATTACAGCGGCTTCGCCAATCGGGCGCTGTGGCCGATCATGCATTATCGGCTCGGGCTCGGGGCGTTCTCGCGTTCCGACTATGCGGGGTACCAGCGGGTCAATCGCATCTTCGCCCGCGCACTGGCGAACCTCGTCGAGCCCGACGACATCATCTGGGTGCACGACTACCACCTGCTGCCCCTGGCTTCCGAGCTCCGCGGTCTCGGAATCGCGAACCCGATCGGCTACTTCCACCACATCCCCTGGCCGGCCGCCGACGTGTTCAACACGCTGCCTGCCAGCGGCGACCTTCTGCGCGGGATCGCGGATTACGACCTGATCGGCCTGCAGACCGATCCGGACGTCCACAACCTGACCCGTAACCTGATCGATGAGCTGCGCGCGATCCCCCTCGGCGGCGGATCGCTCATGGTGGACGGGCGCCGCACGCGCATCCGCAGCTTCCCAATCGGCATCGATGTCGCCGGCTTCAGGGAGGCGGCCGAGAACGCGGGTTCGAACCGGACCGTGCGCGAGACCATGGCGGGCCTGCGGACGCGCAAGCTCCTCATCGGCGTGGACCGCCTCGATTATTCGAAGGGCGTGCCGGAGCGCATGGAGGCGGTGGACCGCTTTTTCGCCTCGAATCCCGACCAGCGCGGCAACGTGGTATACATCCAGATTACGCCGAAATCCCGTACCGAGGTCCCGGAATACGAGGAACTGAGCCGTGAGGTGAACGAGACCGTCGGGCACATCAACGGCACTCTGGGCGAACCGAACTGGACGCCGATCCAGTACGTGACCAAGGCCTATCCGCGGCCGGTCCTGGCCGGGCTCTACCGGGCCGCCCGGGTCGGTCTCGTCACGCCGATGCGAGACGGGATGAATCTCGTCGCAAAGGAATATGTGGTGGCGCAGACCGAGGAGGACCCCGGCGTCCTCGTGCTCTCGAAATTCGCCGGCGCGGCGCGACAATTGCCTGAGGCCCTGCTGGTCAACCCTTACGACCGGTTCGAGGTCGCCGAGGCGATCCGCACGGCCCTCTACATGCCGCGCGGCGAGCGTCTCGAGCGGTGGAAGCCCATGGTCGATCGGATGACCCGCGAGGACGTCGACTGGTGGGCACGCAACTTCATGGCGGAACTCGAGAACTTCCGCACGATCGAGCGCGAGCCGCCCCGCACCGCAGCCGCTGCGGAATGATCTTCAGGCGTCGCCCGGCGGCGCCCAACTCCGGGACGGCAACAGCTTCTTGATCGCTTCTGACCACATGATCGGCGTCGATGACGGCGTGCCGGCGCCGCTCGGCGCGCATTTCGACGGGCGCGGGGTCAATTTCGCGCTGTTTTCGCAGAACGCCACGGCGGTCGACCTGTGTCTGTTCGACCCCGGCGAGCGCCACGAGACCCGGCGCATCCGCCTGCCCTGCCGCACCGACGACGTCTGGCACGGCTACCTGCGCGGCGTGTTCCCGGGCCAGCTCTACGGATATCGCGTCCACGGACCCTGGGATCCGGCGCAGGGACACCGCTTCAATCCCGCCAAGCTCCTGCTCGACCCCTATGCCCGCGACATCCAGGGGCGCATCCGCTGGCACGATTCCCTCTACGGGCACCGCCGCGGCATCCAGCGGGCCGACCAGATCGACCGGCGCGACAGCGCCGCGTTCATGCCCCGCGGCATCGTCACGCCGCCCGAGGTCCCCGATCTCGCGGTGAGCCCGGTCAGGCGATCGCTGTCCCAGACCGTGATCTACGAGGCCCATGTCAAGGCGCTGACCCAGACCCATCCGGACATTCCGGACGCGGCACGGGGCACCTACGCGGCTCTCGCTCACCCGGCCATCATCGAGCACCTGCTCAAGCTTGGGGTCACCGCGATCGAATTGCTGCCGATCCAGTCCTTCGCCGACGACCGTTTCTTGGTCGAGAAGGGCCTGGTGAACTTCTGGGGCTACTCGCCGCTCAACTACTTCGCCGCCGATCCGCGCTATCGCGGACCGGCGGGCATCGGCGGCCTGCGCGCGGCCATCCGAGAACTCGCCGCCGCCGAGATCGAGGTGATCCTCGACGTGGTCTACAACCACACCGCCGAGGCCGATCACACCGGGCCGACCCTGTCGTTCCGCGGCGTCGACAATGCCAGCTACTACAAGCTGAAGCCGGACAATCGCCGCGAGGAAATCGACTGCACCGGTTGCGGCAATACCCTCGACCTCGACCATCCACGCGTGATGCAGATGGTGCTGGATTCCCTGCGCCACTGGGTGACGGCCTATGGGGTCGCGGGCTTCCGATTCGATCTGGCGACGAGCCTGGGGCGCAACCCGCACGATTTCAGCCCGAAGGCTGCTTTCTTCCAGGCCGTGGCGCAGGACCCGGTCCTCGCCCATGTGAAGATGATCGCCGAGCCCTGGGACATCGGCGCGGGCGGGTATCAGCTCGGCGGTTATCCCCGGGGCTGGAGCGAGTGGAACGATCAGTTCCGCGACAGCATCCGGGGCTTCTGGCGCGGCGACCGCGGCACCCTCGCTAAGGTCACGCAGGGGCTTTCGGGCTCACGCGAGATCTTTGCCGCCTCGGGGCGCTGGCCGCTGTCGAGCATCAACTTCGCCGCCTCCCATGACGGGTTCACCCTGGCGGACGTCGTCGCCTACGAGGAGAAGCACAATCTCGCCAATGGCGAGGACAATCGCGACGGCCACGGGCACAACCTCTCCCGCAATTACGGCGTCGAGGGTGAGACGACCGATCCCGTCATCCTCAACCTGCGCGCCCGCCAGAAGCGCAACCTCCTCACCACGGTCTTCCTGGCCCAGGGCGTGCCGATGCTGCTGATGGGCGACGAACGCTCGCGCAGCCAGGGCGGCAACAACAACGCCTATGCGCAGGACAACGCCACGAGCTGGATGGATTGGGAGAACGACCCCGACCTTAGTCTCACGACCTTCGTCGGAAATCTGACGCGCCTGCGCCGGGAGCAGCCGGCCCTGCGGCGGCGCGATTATCTCACCGGGGCACCGGTCGAGAACGGCCCGCTGCGCGACGTGCACTGGCTCGCACCGGGCGGCACCGAGATGGCCGATGGCGATTGGTCGGATTCCGAGCGCCAGGCCTTCGGCATGCAGATCGGCAACGACCTGCCTCAGGCGGACCGGCTGCTGATCCTCGTCAACGCGGCCGAGGCGCCCTGCGACTTCACCCTGGCCCCGATCATCGGGGGGCCCTGGACCCTCGTTTTCGACACCACGAAGCAGACCGGCGCCGTGACGGCCGGCCAGGCCCTGTTTCCTCCCGGGGCCGGCATGCGCCTCGACGCGCAGGCGATCTACGTTCTGCGGGCGAGGCCCGCAGCCGCCTACAAGGCCTGATCGGCAAGGCCTGACTGGACGGCCTGTCAGGCGTCCGATGCCTCGCGGCGCAACTCGTGGCGTGCCTGTTCGAGAAATTCTTCGCGTTCGGCTTCGGAGAGGGGCAGCAGCGTACAGTCGGTCGTCAGGTGGGCGTCGGCGGTGTCGGCATCCCAGCACCGTTCGCCGTGGCCCTTGCGGGCGAAATTCAGCTTGGCCCTGGCCAGGACCAGGAACGCGTCGACGTCCTTCATTTCCAACTCCGGAACGGCGCGAACATTGCGGCGGGGCCCGAGGCAAATCTCGGACCGCGGGCGCTACCAACCTCGCTTGGCGGTGCAGTGCACAAAAGTCTGTCCTCCGGTGGTTGTCGCAGCCAAGCCACGCCTTACCTCGACGGTAACGCTGCAGGGAACAACACGGTGCGGGCGGGCTTCTGCAAGGTGCGACGGACGCTCACGACCCCCGGCGAACGCGAGAGACGGAAGATGGTGGCTTGATGCGGCGCGCCCACAGCATGGCCTTCGGCAGCGAAACGTCGAAGGACGGGGTCCGGTTCGCCTTCTGGGCGCCGACCGCCAAGGAGGTCAGTCTCGTCCTCGACGGGACCGATCATGCGATGCCGGAGGCGGGCGATGGCTGGCGGCGACTTACCGTGCCGGGTGCCGCCGGCGGAGCCCGCTACGGCTACCGGATCGACGGCGATCTCGTCGTGCCGGACCCGGCCTCGCGCTTCCAACCGGACGACGTCTCGGGCCTCAGTGAGGTGATCGACCCGCGCGCCTACGATTGGGCCGACGCCGCCTGGACCGGGCGCCCGTGGGAAGAGGTCGTGCTCTACGAACTCCATGTCGGCACCGCGACGCCCGAAGGCACCTACGCGGCGCTGGAGGGGAAGCTCGAAGATCTGCGCGATCTCGGCGTCACCGCCATCGAACTGCTGCCGCTCGCCGACTTCAAGGGCACCCGCAACTGGGGCTACGACGGCGTGCTGCCCTACGCGCCGGATGGCGTCTACGGCCGGCCCGACGACCTGAAGCGCCTGATCGACAGGGCGCATGCCCTCGGGCTGATGGTCTTCCTCGACGCGGTCTACAATCACTTCGGCCCGGCCGGGAACTACCTGAACGCCTACGCCAAGACCTTCTTCACCGAGCGGCACCAGACGCCCTGGGGTGCCGGGATCAATTTCGACGGCGAGACCAGCGGGCGCGTCGTCCGCGACTTCTTCATCGAGAATTCCCTGTACTGGCTCGAAGAATTCCACTTCGACGGACTGCGCTTCGATGCCGTCCACGCCATCCTCGACGATTCCCAGAAGCACTTCATCGGCGAACTCGCCGAGACCATCCGCGCCCGCCTGCCCGGGCGCCATATCCACCTCGTGCTGGAGAACGAGGCCAACCAGGCTCGCTGGCTCGAGCGCGACCAGCAGGGACGGGCGATCCAGCACAATGCGCAATGGGCCGACGACCTGCACCATTGCTGGCACGTGCTGCTGACGGGCGAAGACGCCGGCTACTATGCGAGCTTCGCCGACAAGCCTGTCGAGCACCTCGCCCGCTGCCTGTCGGAGGGCTTCGCCTATCAGGGCGAGCCGTTCCCGACCCTCGACAACCACCCGCGCGGCGAACCGTCGGCTCACCTGCCGCCCTCGGCCTTCGTCACCTTCCTGCAGAACCACGATCAGGTCGGAAACCGGGCCCTCGGGGAGCGCCTGAGCGCCCTCTGCGATCCACGGAAGCTCGCCCTTGCCCGCGCCGGCCTGCTCCTCAGTCCGCAGATCCCGATGCTGTGGATGGGCGAGGAATGGTCGGCGACCGCGCCGTTCCTGTTCTTCGTCGACTTCGCGCCGGACGAGGCGTTGAACAAGGCGGTGCGCGAGGGGCGGCGCCGGGAGTTCAAGAGCTTCGCGGCCTTCGCCGACGACACGTCGGTGATCCCCGATCCCACCGAGGCGAAGACCTTCACGGATTCGCGGATCGACTGGGCCGAGCGCTCGGAGCCGGCGCACCGCGCCGTGCTGGCCGATACGCGCAACCTTCTCCAGATCCGGCACCAGAGCGTCGTGCCCCTCACCAAGACCCGGTACTTTGGTGCGAAGGCGACCCTGCCGCGTCCCGACGTCGTCGATTGCACCTGGACCTACGAGGGCGGCTGGCTGCGCTTCGTCGCCAATGTCGGTGCCGAGGACGTCACCGTCGAGCGCGGTGCCGGCCAGGTCATCTGGTCGAGCGGATCGGGCAACGGATCGACCGAACTCCCGTCCTGGACGGGTGTCTTCCTGACGGGTGTGAAGTGATGAGCCGCGACCTCGAACGCCTCGCCGACCTCCTCGGCGTCGCCGCCGGCTACACGGATGCCTTCGGGCAGCCGGTGGAAACCGCCCTCGACGTTCGGCGCGGGATGATCGCGGCCCTGGGTTTCCCGGTCGAGACCGACGCCGAGATCGCCGCGAGCCTCGCCGAGGTCGCGGCGGTGCGCAGCGGGCTGATCGCGCCGCTCCTGCCGGCCGAGGCGCGCCGCGCCACGCATGTGCCGATCCAGGTGGACGGCGCCGGCGGCACCCTGTCCTGGCGCCTCGTCGACGAGCGCGGACATCACCGCGAGGGCCGTGTCGCGGTCACCGGCAGCGGCTTCGAGCTGCCGCCGCTCACCCCCGGCTATCATCGCCTCTCGGTCACCCTCGGGGAGCACCGTTCTGAGGCCTGGGTGATCTCGGCGCCGCAGCGCTGCTGGCGTCCGCGGGCCTATGCCGACGAGGGAGCCCGCGACTGGGGTCTCGCGGCACAGCTCTACGGCTTGCGTTCGCCCAACAACCTCGGGATCGGCTCCTACACTGATGCCGGACGAGCGGCGCGGGATGCCGGCCTGCGCGGCGCGTCGTTCCTGGGGCTGAGCCCCGTCCACGCGCTGTTCGCTACCGACCGCACCAAGATCTCGCCCTACTCACCGTCCTCGCGGCTCTTCCTCGAAATCCTCTTCATCGAACCGGGCGTCCTGCCGGGCTTCGTCGGCTCGAAGGCTGCCGATCTCCTCGCCTCGATGGCGGACCGGGTCGAGGCGCTGCGCGAGGCCAAGCTCGTGGAGCATGCTGGCATCTGGGCGGTGCTCTCGCCCGTGCTGCAGGCACTCTGGCAGGAATCTGCGGCGCGCGACGGGATGGATGCGGGCTTCGCCGCCTTCCGGGCGGCCGGGGGCGAAGACCTCGAGGCACACGGCACCTTCGAGGCCCTGGCAGAGCATTACCAGGCGCAGGGGGCCCAGTGGCTCGGCGATTGGCCGGAGGAGATGCGCCGCAACGGCACGCCCGCCGTGCGTGCCTTCGCCGAGGCCCATGCCGAGGCCGTGACCTATCACATCTGGCTGCAATACCTCGCGGACCGTCAGCTGGAGGAGGCCGCGAACACCGCGCTCTCCACCGGCATGCGCCTCGGACTCTACCGCGACCTCGCGGGGGGGGGCCCCCCCCCCCGCCGCGGCTCCGAGATCTGGTCGCATCCCGAGCGCTTCGCCAACGGCGTCTCCATCGGTGCGCCGCCGGACCTGCTGGCCCCGAAGGGTCAGGATTGGGGCCTGCCGGCCTTCCATCCGCTGGAGATGGAGCGCGACGGGCTCGCAGCCTTCCGCGCCCTGGTGGTGGCGAACATGCGCCATGCCGGCGCGATCCGGATCGACCACGCTTTCCAGCTCGCCCGCCTCTTCCTGATCCCGGTCGGACGCTCCGCCAGGGAGGGCGCCTACGTGGCCATGCCCTTCGAGCCGATGCTCGCGGTGCTGCGCCTGGAGAGCCACCGGGCCAAGTGCCTCGTGATCGCCGAGGATCTCGGGACCGCGCCGGAGGGCTTCTCGGATGCGCTGATGCAGGCCGGCATCCTCAGCTACCGCATCCTCGCCTTCGAGCGCGAGCAGGGCGCCCGCTTCAAGCCGCCGGCGGCCTATCCGCGCGATGCCCTGACGGCCATCACCACCCACGACCTGCCGACCTTCGTCGGCTGGTGGCGGGGCGTCGACACCGATACGCGCCAGGCCCTCGGGCTCTACGATTCCGAACGGGCGGATACGGAGCGCCGCGAGCGCGTCGAGGAGCGGGCTCGCCTGACCGAGGCGCTGGCGGCCGAGCAGCTGCTGCCGAGCTACGATCCGCCCGAGGCCGCTCCCTTCGAGGCCGCGGCCCGCTATCTCGGGCGCGCGCCGTCGATGCTCACCGCTGTCCAGTACGAGGACGTGGTCTCCGAACTCTCGCAGGCCAACGTCCCCGGCTCCACGGAGGGGTATCCGAACTGGCGGCGCAAGCTCGATCGCACGCTGGAGAGCATCGCCGCGCCGGGCGGGCCCCTGGCCAAGCTCGCCGCCTCCCTCGCGGCCGAGGACCGCGGCCCGCGCTCGGGTGCCGCGCGCCTCGCTTCGGCGCCGCCCCGGTCAACCTACCGCCTGCAGTTCCACAAGGACTTCACCTTCGTGGATGCGGAAGCGATCGTGCCTTATCTGGCCAAGCTCGGCATCAGCCACGTCTACACCTCGCCGATCCAGAAGGCCCGGCCGGGCTCGACCCACGGCTACGACATCGTCGACCATTCGACGATCAACCCGGAGCTCGGCGGCGAGGAGGGCTTCGCGCGCTTCTCGGACGTGCTGCACGGCGCCGGCCTGAAGCTCCTGCTCGACATCGTGCCGAACCACATGGGCGTCGGCGGCGCCGACAATCCGTGGTGGCTCTCGGTGCTCGAATGGGGCGGCCTCTCGCCCTCGGCGGAAGCCTTCGACATCGACTGGTCGCGGCTCGGCGCCAAGAACAAGCTCGTGGTGCCCTTCCTCGGGGACCGCTACGGCGAGGCGCTGGAGAAGGGGACTCTGGAGTTGAGGTTCGACCCGGCGAAGGGCGCCTTCAGCATCTGGCACTACGAGCACGAATTCCCGATCTGCCCGCTGCAGTATCCGACCATCTTGAACCGCTCCCTCGCGGCGCTCGGGGACATCGAGGATGCGGCCGCCCTCGAAGTGCTCGGTATCTCCGAGCGCCTGCGCCTGATGGGCGAGGAGACGAGCGACGAGCGCCGCCGCGCCTTCCCGGCCGAGGCCGAGGAACTCAAGGAGCGCCTGGTCGAGGCGGTCGAGGCCTCGCCCCCCATCGCGGCGGCCATCGGGCGGACCTTGAAGCTGCTCAACGGCGCCAAGGGCCACCCGGACAGCTTCGGCCCGCTGCACCGCCTCTTGGAGCAGCAATCCTACCGCCTCGCCCATTGGCGGATCGCCGCGAGCGACATCAACTACCGCCGCTTCTTCGACGTGAACGGTCTGGCGGGTCTGCGCGTCGAGAAGTCCGACGTGTTCCAGCGCTCGCACGAGACGATCTTCCGGCACATCGAGGCCGGGCGGATCGACGGGCTGCGCATCGATCACATCGACGGTCTGGCCGACCCGCTCGGCTATGCGCGCGCCCTCCAGGCCGCCATCGGTCCCGGCTTCTACGTGGTCGTGGAGAAGATCCTCGAACCCGGCGAGCGGCTGCGACCCTGGCCCGTGGCGGGCACCACCGGCTACGACGTGCTCAACCAGCTCGACGGCATCCTCGTCGACCAGGGCAAGCGCGCCGAGATCCGCCGGCTCTACGAGAGCCGGACGCAGTTCGACGAGCCCTACAAGTTCATGCTCCGGGCCGCCAAGGCCGAGATCCTGGAGATCAGCTTTGCCTCCGAGCTCGAGGTGATGACCTCCGACCTCAAGGCGGTGGCCGATGCCGACCGCCGTACGCGCGACTTCTCGGTCAACGCCATCCGCCGGGCGCTCATCGAGATCATCGCCCGCTTCCCGACCTATCGGAGCTACCTGCCGGGCGACCTCGACGAGAGCGACGTCGAGGACGAGGACATCCGCCTCATCGAGACGGCGGTGAAGAAGGCCAAGCGCTGGAGCGCGTTGCCGGATCGCTCCGTGCACGACTTCGCCGCCGACGCCATGCTCGGGCGCATCGACGTGACCGGACCGGGCCGCCCGGACCCGGAGGTGATCCTGCGCTTCCGCCGCCGCTTCCAGCAGCTCACGGGCCCGGTGATGGCCAAGAGCCTGGAGGACACGCTGTTCTACCGCTTCGCCGAACTCCTCGCCCTGAACGAGGTCGGCGGCGATCCGGGCGAATACGGCATCGACGCGGCGCATTTTCACGCGCTCCAGGCGGCGCGGGCACGCGACTGGCCGAACGCGATGATCACCACCGCGACCCACGACACCAAGCGCGGCGAGGATGCCCGCTCGCGCCTGCTCGCCCTCTCGGAGATGCCCGAGGACTGGGCCGCGGCCTGGGAGACCTGGACGAACCTCGCCCAGCCCCACCTGACGGTGATCGACCGGGAGCCGGTGCCGGACGCCAACGACCAGTGGATGTTCTTTCAGGCCATTCTCGGCGCCTGGCCTCTGGAGCTGCTCGACGCGGACGATCCGGCCGCGATCGAGGATTTCCGCAGCCGGCTCGATGCCTATGCCGAGAAGGCCCTGCGGGAATCCAAGCGCAGGTCGAGCTGGGTCAATGTCGACGAGGGCTACGAGGGCGCGGTGCACGCGCTCTTCGCCCAGCTGATCGCCCCTCGCTCCGCATTCCTCGCGCAGCTACGCCCCTTCGCGAAGCGTCTGGCGCATCTGGGCATGATCGCCGGCCTCGGCCGGACCGTCCTGAAGGTGACCCTGCCGGGCCTGCCCGACACCTACCAGGGCACCGAGTTCTGGGACTTCTCGTTCGTGGACCCCGACAACCGGCGGCCCGTGAACTACCCGGCCCTGACCCAAGCCCTGGAGGAGGGAGGGGCGGCTACCGATCTCCTGGCCCATTGGACGGACGGGCGGGTGAAGCAGGCGACCCTCGCCAGGCTCCTGGCCGACCGCGCCGCACGCCCGACCTTCTATGCCGATGCCGACTACCAAGCGCTCCCGGCCTCGGGTGCGCAGGCCGACCATGTCATCGCATTCACACGTTCCGATGCGACGACGGGCGAGGGCGACCTCGTGGTGGTGGTCCCGCGCCTGGTCTCCGGCCTCGTCGGGGACGCGATTTGGTCGGGCGAGGCCTTCGCCGGGACGGCCGTCGCGGTGACGCCCGGAACGGCCTGGACCGATCTCGTCACCGGGGACGAGATCGTCTCCGACGATGGCCGGATCGAACTCGGACGGGCCTTCGCGCGTCTGCCCTATGCCGTCCTGAAGCGAACGCGCTGACGGCGGATCGAATGCGCTCCGGGGATACGGAGCGCCCGCACACGAACGACCGGGGGAGGGATCTCCCGTCCCGGTCACGGTCGCGCCCCCGCGGGCCCGCCCTGGGCGGATTCGCGAGACCCGGAGCCGGGTCCCGGGCCGCGCACGCGAAAGACGAGATGGAGCACGCATGAACGCACCCAGCCCCGCAACGACCGCCGCCCAGCGGACCGCAGCCGGTCGGGTGCCGCTTCCCGCCGCCCTGGCGCCCCGCGCCGAGGGACCGCGCATCTACAACCTGTTCCCGCTCCTCGTCGGCCGCGTCTCCACGTGGACGGCCGAATTGCCCCGGATCGCCGCGCTCGGCTTCGACTGGGTCTATCTCAACCCCTTCCACCAGACCGGCGGCTCACGCAGCCTCTATGCGGTGGCCGATCCCGACCGCCTGGACGAGCGCTTCCGCGACCAGGACGGCACCTCGGATGACGAGCAGATCCGCCGGTTCTGCGCCGCCGCCACGGCGCACGGCCTCAGCGTGATGACCGACCTCGTCATCAACCATACGGCTATGGACGGGCCCCTCGCCGCGCAGCGCCCCGATCTGTTCGTGAAGGACGCCGAGGGCAAGATCGAAAGCCCCTACGCCGTCGATCCGGACGACCCGTCGATCCGCACCGTCTGGGGCGACCTCGCTGAGCTCGACTACCATTCGGAGGGTTCGCGCCTGGAACTCACCGCGTTCTGGTCGGGCTACGTCAATCGCCTTCAGGATCTCGGCGTCCAGGGCTTCCGCTGTGACGCCGCCTACAAGGTCCCGGCATCGGTGTGGCGTGACCTGATCGGGGCCGCCAAGGCGCTGGAGCCGGATTGCCTGTTCGCGGCCGAGACCCTCGGCTGCACCTTCGAGGAGGCGCAATCCACCGCCGGCGCCGGGTTCGATTACCTGTTCAACAGCTTCGCCTGGTGGGACCTGAAGGCGTCCTGGGCCCTCGACCAGTACGAGCGTCTGCGCGTCATCGCGCCCTCGATCGCGTTTCCCGAGAATCACGACATGGCCCGCCTCGCGGCCGACCTCGACGGCGACCCGGCGGCCGTCGCGCGTCACCTGAAGGCGCGCTACGCCCTCTCGGCGTTCTTCTCGGCCGGCGTACTGATGCCGATCGGCTACGAATGGGGCTACCGCCGCGCCCTGCACGTCGTCGAGACGAGGCCGGAGGCGCGCGAATCCAACACCGGCATCGACATCTCCGCCTCCATCGCGGCGATCAACGCCCTGAGAGCCGAACTTCCGGCGGCCAATGTCGAGGGCGCCCAGGCGCGCATCTCCTCGCCGGACGCGCCCTACACCGCGCTCCTTCGTTTCGACACCGGCCATGGCGCTTCGGCGCGCAGCGCCACGCTGGTGCTCTACAATCCCACCGCGATCCCGGTGCCGGTGGAGCCCGGCGCCCTCCTGGCCCGGACCGGCGGCATGCTCGGCGATTTCATCGATCGGACGCCGGAGGCCGAGCCCATCGACTTCCGGCCGGGGGTCGCACTGGCCTTGGCACCCGGCGAAGTGCGGATTCTCGCGGCGGAACGCGCGGAGGTGAAAACCGCACCGAAGCCGAGCACGCCCACCGGCGAGGGCCGGGTCGTCATCGAGGCGGTGATGCCGGAGATCGACGGTGGCCGCTCCGCGGTGAAGCGCGTGGTCGGCGAGAGCGTCCACGTCACCGCCGACATCTTCAGCGACGGCCACGAGATCATCGACGCCGAGATTCTCTCCCGCGTGGTGGGCGAGACCGCGTGGCGCTCCGACCGCATGGTTTTCGTGGACAACGACCGCTGGGGCGGCCACTTCCCGCTCCTGCGCAACGCCCGCTACGAATTCACTGTCCAGGCCTGGCGCGACGGCTACTCGTCGTGGATCCGCGACACCCTGAAGAAGCGCGATGCCGGGGTCGATGTGCGCCTGGAGACCATCGAGGGCGTTGCCTTCGTCGTCGGCGCCCTCGAGAACGCCACCGGCCCGGACAGCGACCGCCTGAAGGCCCTGGTCGGAGATCTCGAGGCTCAGCCGTCCGGTTCGGCGGGACAACTCGACCTGATGCTGGCGCCGGCCCACGCGCACCTGATCCGGCGCCATGCGCCGCGCATCAACCTCTCGCGCTACCCCGTGAACGTGCCGGTGATCGCCGATCGCCTCGCCGCCCGGTTCTCAGCCTGGTACGAGATCTTCCCGCGCTCCCAGTCGATGGACGTCAACCGCCACGGCACCTTCGACGACGTGATCCGGCGCCTGCCGGAGATCCGCGAGCTCGGCTTCGACGTACTCTATTTCACGCCGATCCACCCCATCGGAAAGACCAACCGGAAGGGCAAGAACAACACCCTGACGGCGCTTCCCGGCGATGTCGGCTCGGTCTACGCGGTCGGCTCGGAGGAGGGCGGCCACGAGGCCGTGCACCCCGAACTTGGAACCCTCGACGACTTCCGCCGCCTCGTGGCGGCGAGCCATGCCTACGGCATGGAAATCGCGCTCGACTTCGCGATCCAGTGCTCGCCGGACCATCCCTGGATCAAGAACCACCCGGAATGGTTCGAATGGCGCCCCGACGGCACTCTGAAATTCGCGGAGAATCCGCCCAAGAAGTACGAGGATATCTCCAACGTCCACTTCTACGGCGGCGCCCTGCCGTCCCTGTGGATCGAGTTGCGCGACATCGTCATGGGCTGGGCCCAGCTCGGCGCCCGCATCTTCCGGGTCGACAACCCGCACACCAAGCCGATCCCGTTCTGGGAGTGGATGATCGCCGAGGTCAACGCCCGCTATCCGGACGTGATCTTCCTCGCCGAGGCCTTCACCCGGCCGAAGATGATGAAGAAGCTCGCCAAGGCCGGGTATCAGCAGAGCTATACCTACTTCACCTGGCGCGATACGAAGCCCGATCTGATCGCCTATTCCACCGAACTCGCCGGCGAGATGGGCGAATATTATCGGCCGAATTTCTTCGCCAATACGCCCGATATCAACCCGATCTACCTGCAGACCAGCGGACGGGCGGGCTTCGTCGTCCGGGCCACCCTCGCGGCCACCCTGTCCAGCGTCTGGGGCATCTACAACGGCTTCGAGCTCTGCGAGGCCGAGCCGTATCCGGGCAAGGAAGAGTACCTCAACTCGGAGAAGTACGAGCTCAAGGCCTGGGACTACCACCGCCCGGGGAACATCCGCGAGCACATCATCAAGTTGAACCAGATCCGGCGGGATAATCCGGCGCTGTGGGACTTCCGCAATGTGGTCTTCACCGGTGCCTACAACGACCAGATCATCGCCTACGCCAAGGTGACGCCGGACGGGGACAATTGCATCTTCGTCCTCGTCAACCTCGACCCGCGCAACCGCCAGGAATGCACCTACGAGGTGCCGCTCTGGCTTCTCGGCCAGCCCGATGACGGCGCCGTCGAGGTCGAGGACCTGTTGCTCGGCTACAAATTCGAGCTGCGTGGGAAATCGCACCGCATCGCCCTGGACCCCGCAGAGCGCTCGGCGGTGATCTGGCGTCTTCGCGCCCCAAGTCGGGTTGCGTAAGCCGCGTGCCCGTGTCAGCAAAAAACCCGACGGCCCCGGCGGGCCGTCGTCGTGTCGCCCGATTGTCGGCGCCTACCCAGCTGACGGACGCCGCGCTCGCCAGTCTCATCGCTGTGAGTGGTGCGGATGCCCCGGACACGCCCTTGAACTCGACGTATGAGGCAACGACGCGATGATCGATCGCAGCGATCCGCAATGGTACCGTGACGCCATCATCTACCAGATCCACGTCAAGTCGTTCTTCGACTCCAACAATGACGGGATCGGCGATTTCGAGGGCCTGACGCAGAAGCTCGACTATGTCCGCGACCTCGGCGTCACGGCCATCTGGCTGATGCCGTTCTATCCGTCGCCCTTGCGCGACGACGGCTACGACATCGGCGACTACCGCGACGTCAATCCATCCTACGGCACGATGGAGGAGTTCCGGAAATTCGTGGACGCGGCGCACGAGCGCGGCCTGCGCGTGATCACCGAGCTCGTCATCAACCACACCTCCGATCAGCATCCGTGGTTCCAGCGGGCCCGCGAGGCCCCGGCCGGATCGCCGGAGCGCGACTTCTACGTCTGGTCGGACACCGACACGCCGTACTCGGACACGCGCATCATCTTCCTCGACACGGAGGTGTCGAACTGGACCTGGGACCCGGTCGCCAAGCAGTATTTCTGGCACCGCTTCTACAGTCACCAACCCGACCTGAACTTCGACAACCCGGCCGTGCTGGAGGCCGTCATCGAGGTGATGCGCTACTGGCTCGACATGGGCGTCGACGGCCTGCGCCTCGACGCGATCCCGTACCTGATCGAGCGCGATGGCACGAACTGCGAGAACCTGCCGGAGACCCACACGGTCATCAAGGCGATCCGCGCGGCTCTGGACGCGAGCTATCCCGACCGGATGCTGCTGGCCGAGGCGAACCAGTGGCCGGAGGAGACGGCCCAGTATTTCGGCGACGGCGACGAATGCCACATGGCATTCCACTTCCCGCTGATGCCGCGCATGTACATGGCGATCGCCCGCGAGGACCGGCATCCGATCACCGACATCATGCGCCAGACCCCGGAGATCCCCGAGGGCTGCCAGTGGGCGATCTTCCTGCGCAACCACGACGAGTTGACCCTCGAGATGGTCACCGCCGAGGAGCGCGATTACTTGTGGTCGTTCTATGCCGCCGAGCGGCGCGCCCGCATCAATCTCGGCATTCGCCGCCGCCTCGCGCCGCTTCTGGAGAACGACCGGCGCAAGATCGAGTTGATGAAGTCCCTCGTCCTGTCGATGCCCGGCACGCCGGTGCTCTATTACGGCGACGAGATCGGCATGGGCGACAACATCTACCTCGGTGACCGCGACGGCGTGCGCACGCCGATGCAGTGGTCCCCGGACCGCAACGGCGGCTTCTCGCGGGCCAACCCGCAGAAGCTGTTCCTGCCTTCGGTGCAGGACCCGATCTACGGCTTCGACGCGATCAACGTCGAAGCGCAGACCCAGTCGCAGACCAGCCTGCTCAACTGGACGCGCCGGATGATCGCGATCCGCAACAATTCGGTGGCTCTGGGCCGCGGCGGCATGCAGTTCCTGTATCCGTCGAACCGCAAGGTCCTGGCCTGGATCCGCGAGTTCGAGGGCGAGCGCGTCCTCTGCGTCGCCAACCTGTCTCGGGCGCCGCAGGCGGTGCAGCTCGACCTGTCCGAGCTGCGCAGCGCGGTTCCGATCGAGCTGACCGGCGGTTCGGAGTTTCCGGCCATCGGCGAACTGCCCTACCTGCTGACCCTGCCGTCCTACGGGTTCTACTGGTTCTCGCTGAGTGCTGCGAACACGGGCAGCATCGGCCCGCAGCCGGAACTGCCGGAGCTGTTCACGCTCGTGCTCACCGGCGGGATCGAAACCCTGATGGCCGGGCGTGAGCGGACGGCCTTCGAGCGCACCGTGGCCCCGCGCTTCATCGCCACCCGGCGCTGGTTCGCCGCGAAGGGCTCGCGCATCAAGTCGGTACAGGTCACCGACAGCGCGGCCCTCAAGGATGGCACCGGCGAATCCAAGTTCCTCCTGCCCCGCGTCGCGGTCCATCTCTCCACGGGCGAGCGTCAGGACTACTTCGTGCCCGTAGCCGTCGACGAGGGCCGCGAGGACGAGGCGATGCTCCAGCATGCCGTCGCCCGCGTGCGCCGCGGTCCGCGCACCGGGCTCCTGCTCGGTGCCGCCGCCTCGCCGACCTTCGCGATCTCGATGATCGAGGGCATGCGCGAGGGCCGCGAGATCGCCACCGAGACCGGGCGGCTCGTGTTCTCGACCACCTCGGCCTTCGATCGCGACATGACCTTCGAGGCGAGCGAGGTCCGCTCGCTCAATGCCGAGCAGAGCAACACCTCGATCGCCATCGGCTCGAAGATGATGCTCAAGCTGCTGCGCCGCCTTCAGACCGGGGTCCATCCGGAGATCGAGGTCGGGCGCTTCCTCACCGAGACCGCCCATTTCGGCAACACGCCCGCGCTCCTCGGTGTCCTCGAGCACGTCGACGCCAAGGGGACCCGCACGGCGCTCGCGGTGCTGCAGAAGTTCGTGCCGAACCAGGGCGATGCCTGGACCCTCATGCTCGAAGGCCTGCGTCGCGACTTCGACACGGTGGTGCTGGCGCCGGAGAGCGAGGCGCCGTCCCCGGCCGAGGCTTTCGAGACGCATCTTCGCTGGGCGATCCTGCTCGGCCGTCGCACCGCCGAGATGCACAACGCCTTCGCGGTCGAGACCGACGACCCGGCCTTCGCGGCCGAGCCGTTCGACCACGAGGACCTCTACGCGCTCGGCGACGACACCCGTCGCCAGGCGGAGCGGGCGTTCCGGGGCCTCGACGGCCTCGCGGGCCGCGCCTCCAACGCGGCGAGCACCGAGCTGGCGGGCCGCCGCCACGAGGTCGAGACCGCCATCGAGACGCTGACCGCCAAGGCACCCCACGGGGCGATGAAGACGCGCATCCATGGCGATTATCACCTCGGGCAGGTGCTGGCGGCCGACGACGATCTGATCATCGTCGACTTCGAGGGCGAGCCCTCGCGGCCGGCCGATGAGCGCCGGATCAAGTCCACGCCCCTGCGCGACGTCGCCGGGATGCTGCGCTCCTTCGCCTACGGCGCCGAGACCGTGACCCGCGGGATCGCGGCGCGCTTCTCGGATTCCGAGGAGCGGGCCCGCCGGGCCTCCATCGCGTGGCGCGGCATGATCGATGCGGCCTTCCTCGACGGTTACCGCGAGGCCGTCTCCGTGAGCCGGGCCGCGGTGACCGATCCGGAGACCGAGAGCCGCCTCCTGAAGCTCTCACTCCTGACCAAGGCGCTCTACGAGGTCGATTACGAAGCCAACAATCGTCCCGACTGGATCGAAATCCCCGCCCGTGGGGTTCTCAACATTCTGGACGAGATCAAGAGAGGCGTTTGAATGATGGGCATCGACGAGACGTTCGCGAGCAGGACCGGCCAGGCGTCCGGCACCTCAGGATCGGCGGACGTTGCGCCCGTTGCCACCCGGGCGCCGCAGGCCGCGACGCCGGAGACCGGGTCCCTCCACCCGGACGCGATCGCGGCCATCATGGCAGCGAACCACGGCGACCCGTTTTCCGTCCTCGGCCCGCATCAGGTCGGGCCGGGACAGTGGGAGGTGCGCGCCGTGCTGCCGGAGGCGAAATCCGCGAGCTTGCTCGTGGGCGGCCGGCGCATCCCCTTCGAGCGCAAACACCCCGACGGCTTCTTCGTCGCCCGGCTCCCGAGCGAGGGGCGTCCGCTCTACGAACTGTCCGTCGAGACCTGGGATGGCGTCGAGCGCTCGCGCCATGACCCCTACGGTTTCGGCTCGTCGCTCCGCCAGGAGGACATCGACAACCTGCGCGAGGTCGGCAGCAACGTCACCTACCGCATCCTCGGGGCGCAGCATCACCCCGTGGACGGCATCGACGGCTTCCGCTTCGCGGTCTGGGCGCCGAATGCCCGCCGCGTCAGCGTGGTCGGCGACTTCAACAACTGGGATGGCCGCCGCCATCCCATGCGCCTCTGGCAGAACGGCGGGATCTGGGAGCTGTTCATCCCGGGCCTGAAGGCCGGCGCGCACTACAAGTACGAGATTCGCGGCGCCGACGGGTCGCTGCTGCCCCTCAAGGCCGATCCGGTCGCCTTCGCGGCTCAGAAGCCGCCGGAGACCGCCTCGGTCCTCCAGGGGACGAACGACCCCGAATGGCACGACGAGAAGTGGATGGCGACGCGGGGCGCGAAGGACCCGCGCCATATCCCGATCTCGATCTACGAGGTGCATCTCGGTTCCTGGGCGCGCGTCGCCGAGGAGGGGAACCGCTACCTGACCTACCGGGAACTGGGCGAGCGCCTGATCCCCTACGTCAAGGAGATGGGCTTCACCCATATCGAGATGCTGCCGATCACGGAGTTCCCCTTCGACGGGTCGTGGGGCTACCAGCCGGTCTCGCTGTTCGCGCCGACGAGCCGGTTCGGCACGCCGGACGACTTCGCGGCCTTCGTGGATACCGCCCATGCCGCCGGGATCGGCGTCATGCTGGACTGGGTGCCGGGCCACTTCCCCCTCGACGCGCACGGCCTCGGACAGTTCGACGGCACGCATCTCTACGAGCACGCCGATCCGCGCCAGGGCTTCCACCAGGATTGGGGCACCTACATCTACAATTTCGGCCGCACCGAAGTGTCGAGCTTCCTGGCGGCCAATGCGCGCTTTTGGCTCGAGCATTACCACCTCGACGGCCTGCGCGTGGATGCCGTTGCGTCGATGCTCTACCTCGACTATTCGCGTCGGCAGGGCGAGTGGATTCCGAACCGCTACGGCGGGAACGAGAATCTCGACGCCATCGAATTCCTGCGCAAGACCAACGAGGCGACCTACGCCCATGCGCCGGGAACGCTCACGGTCGCGGAGGAATCGACGTCCTGGCCGGGGGTCTCGCACCCGACCTATACGGGCGGCCTCGGCTTCGGTTTCAAGTGGAACATGGGGTGGATGCACGACACCCTGAACTTCGTCTCCAAGGAGACGATCCACCGTCGCTACCATCATCACGACCTGACGTTCGGCCTGCTGTACGCTTTCTCCGAGAACTTCATCCTGCCGCTGTCCCACGACGAGGTGGTGCACGGGAAGGGTTCGCTGCTCGGCAAGATGCCGGGCGACCGCTGGCAGAAGTTCGCGAACCTGCGCGCCTATTACGGTTTCATGTGGGGGCATCCCGGCAAGAAGCTGCTCTTCATGGGCTGCGAATTCGGCCAGGAGAAGGAGTGGAACCACAACCAGAGCCTCGACTGGCACCTTCTGGAGGACGGGATGCATCAGGGCGTCAAGGATCTGATCCGCGACCTGAACCATCTCTACACGGCGACGCCGGCCCTCCACAGCCGGGACACCGAAGCCGGCGGCTTCCAGTGGCTGGTGGCGGACGATCAGGACAACAGCGTCATCGCCTGGGCCCGCAAGGGGCGCGAGCCCGACGAGATCGCAGTGGTGGTCTCGAACTTCACGCCGGTCCCCCGCGAGAGCTATCGCATCGGCGTCCCCGTCGCCGGGTTCTACCGGGAGGCGATCAACTCGGATGCAGAGCGCTACGGCGGTTCGAACGTCGGCAATATGGGCGGCGTCCAGGCCGAAGCGGTGGCGAGCCATGGCCAGCCCTACTCGGTGTCCCTGACGATTCCGCCTCTGGCGACGACGATCTTCCTCCGCGAGGGCTGAAAGCCTCCGAGCCGTGCGTCCTCTCTTTCGCGGAGGGGCGCACGATCGTGGATGAAACGAAGAAAGCCGGCGGGTCGACCCGCCGGCTTTCTTCGTTTTCGACGCTGGGCGCCTCGGATCAGGCGGCGCGCAGGCGGAGCCCTACGGTGTTGCCGAAGGCTCTGGCGTAGAGGGACGCGTAGTTGGTCGCGGCCTGATCCCACCCGAACGAGCGCGACATGGCGTGCCGCCGCATCGCGTTCAAGCGCTTCTTCTGCGCGAAGGTGTCGAAGGCCCGGCGGATGGCGCCCGAGAAGCCCCGCGCGGACGCTTCGCTGAAGGTGAAGCCGGTTACACCATCCTCGACCGTATCGGCGAGGCCACCGGTGCGGTGGACGATCGGCAGGGAGCCGAAGCGCTGGGCATACATCTGGGCGAGCCCGCAGGGCTCGAAGCGCGAGGGCATCAGCAGGAAGTCGCTGCCGGCGAACATCCGGCGCGCATCGCGCTCCTCGAAGCCCACATGGACGCCGACGGAGGAGGGGTAGCGCCGGGCGAGGTCGCGCAGGGCGCCCTCGAAGCGACCCTCGCCCTGTCCGATGACCACGAGCTGTCCCCCCTCGGCCACGATGGACTCGGCGGCGCCGATGCTGAGATCGATGCCCTTCTGGTGGACCAGGCGGGACACCACGGCGAAGAGCGGACCGCGCGAGACGGCCAGACCGAACTGGCGCCGGACGGTCTCGGCATTGGCGCGCTTGCCCTTCCAGTCGTCGACCTCGAACCGGGCCGCGAGATGGGAATCCGTACGCGGGTCCCAGCTCTCGTCGATGCCGTTAAGGATGCCGGCGAGACGGCCCTGCGCCGCACGGGTGCGCAGCAATCCATCCAGGCCGCAGCCGGATTCCGGCGTGATGATCTCGCGGGCGTAGGTCTCGCTGACCGTGGTGACGTGCGAGGCGTAATACAGACCGGCTTTCAGGAAGGAGAGTTGACCGTAGAACTCGACGCCGTCCATCTGGAAGGCGTCTTCGGGAACGCCGAGTCGCCCGAGGGACTCCCTCGGAAAGACGCCCTGGTAGGCGAGGTTGTGAACGGTGAGGATGCTCGGGACCCGCAAACCATTCCAGGCGAGGTAGGCGGGGGCGAGGGCTGCCTGCCAGTCGTTGAGGTGCAGGAGATCGGCCGCCCAGGCCGGGTCGATGCCACGGGCGAGTTCGGCTGCGGCGAGGCTGAGACGGGCGAAACGGATGTCGTTGTCGCCGAAATCGCCCTGGGCATTGCCGTAGGGCGTGCCGTCGCGCTGGTAGAGATCGGCGTTGAGGATGACGTAGACCTGCAGGCCGTCGCTGGTCTCGACGAGGCCGAGTTCGCAGGGCGGGATGCCCGCCTGGGCCGGCAGCTGCGCGACAACCGGAATATGGTCGAACTGCTCGACGACCTGACGATACCCGGGGATCAGGACACGGACGTCGTAATGCCTGCGCAAAGCCCGGGGGAGGGAGCCAGCGACCTCACCGAGGCCGCCCGTTTTCACGAAGTCGGCCATCTCCGGGGTCGCGAAGAGGATGCGGGGCTGAAGCTGGTGACGGGATCGGGCGGCGTGGTGAAGGTCTAGATGATCGGTCTGATCCGCCAGGCTCATGAATTCGTTCCCGCGTCGTGCGGAGGGCGGGAACGGAGAGCGAGAGCCCAGCATCGACGTCGACCTCGTGAACGCAGCGAGACGGCTTTTGTTCCGTTGCGTTGCACAATTCAAGCCACGTTCAGGAACTTTCTCGATCCGGGACGGAAATGCCCGATTTCCACACGGCGACGCGGCCCGAATGCGCCGTGCTTCAAGCCTGTCGGATTAGGACTACGCCTTCGTTCGCCTCGAGGTCGAGGTCGGCGACGTTCGCCCCACGGGTCCGTGCCGGCTGCGTCGAGAGGAGGATCGCCCAGTTGATCGCCTGCGCATCGACCATCGGAACATTTTGCCGCGATGCACTGAAGTTCAGCAGTATGCGAAGCGTTGCATCATCATCGAAGCGCTCGAAGGCAAAGATGAAATCGTTCGAGGCGGACAGGGTTCGAAATCCGCCGGTGGCGAGCGCCGTGTGATCGCGGCGCAACCGCAGCAGGCGGCGATAGAGCGTGAGCAGCGAGCGGGCGTCGTCGCACTGGCATTCCACGTTCCGGGTCCCCGCATCCGGGCTGAGCGGGAGCCAGGGGTCGCCCGCACTGAATCCTGCGTTCGGCGACTCGTCCCACTGCATCGGGGTGCGTTCCGGGTCGCGGCCATGCCCCGGCTCACTCTGCTCCCAGGGGTCGCGTACCCGGTCCGGCGGAATGGCCACGTGCGCAAGCCCGATCTCGTCGCCGTAATAGAGCGTCGGCGTACCGCGCAGCGTGAGGAGCAGCATCGCCGCGATGGCGGCCTGCTCGGCGCCGACCCGTGCGGCGATCCGGGGCTGATCGTGGTTGCCCAGCACCCAGTTTGGCCACCCGCCCGGGGGCAGGGCCTCTTCGTAGGAAGCGACGAGGTCGGCGACGGAACGGGCGTTCCAGGGCGTCTGGATGAGTTGAAAATTGAAGGGCAGGTCGACGCCCGCCAGATCGGTGCCGTAATAGGCCACGAGACGCTCGACGGGCAGGTAGATCTCGCCGATGAGGACGCGCTCGCCATAGGGCGCCAAGACCGCGCGCATCTCTGCGATGACGTCGAAAACCTCGGGACGGTCGGCGGAATAGACCTGGGCGAAGCGGTTGATCTCCGCCTGCCCGGGTCCGTAGTCGGGGTTCTCCGGGTTGTCGCGGAAACCCTCGTCCTTCATCAGGTGCCAGATCACGTCGACGCGGAAGCCGTCGACGCCGCGGTCGAGCCAGAAGCGGAGCGCGTCGTGCATCGCCGCGCGAACCTCCGGATTGCGCCAGTTCAGGTCCGGCTGTTCGCGCAGGAAGGCGTGGTAATAATACTGCCCGGTGGCCTCGTCGCGGCTCCAGGCAGGCCCGCCGAAATTGCTGATCCAGTTGTTGGGCGGACCGCCGTCGGGGGCCGGGTCGCGCCAGATGTACCAGTCGCGCTTCGGGCTCGTGCGCGAGGCTCTGCTTTCCGCGAACCACGGATGGGCGATGGAGGTGTGGTTCGGGACGAAGTCGAGGATGACCTTCAGGCGGCGAAAATGGGCCTCGGCGATCAGTTCATCGAAATCCGCGAGTGTTCCGAAGAGCGGATCCACGCCGCAGTGATCGGCGACGTCGTATCCGAAATCCGCCATCGGCGACGGGTAGAACGGCGAGATCCAGACCGCGTCGACGCCGAGCCAGGCGAGATAATCGAGCCGGCGCGTGATCCCGCGGAGGTCCCCGATCCCGTCACCGTCGCTGTCCTGGAACGAACGCGGATAGACCTGATAGACCGTGCCGCTCTTCCACCAGACCGTATCCGCCATGCCATTCCTCCGGCGACGCGTCTTCGCCGCTCGCCGGCCGGACCCTAGCCGTAGATGGCACATTTCGCGACCCGTCCACGGGCCGTGTCATTCAGACAATATTCGAACGTGGTGTGGTCTCATTCCCGCACGGTTTGGTTGGGACTGTCGGACACCGTGACGCAGATAGGTCGCTGGCCAGGACCGATCCGCGACGGAGATCGATCCTGGACCGACCCGGCCTCACGGGCGGCATGCTCAGGCAAGCCAAGTACTTCATTCGAAGGAAGTACGGATTTCGCAAGATTGGTGACGTGCGGGAAATCGCTCCCGCGGCATCATCGAACGTGAGGCGAGCGAGAGACGACCGACGCAGCGCTACTCCGGTGGCGTCGCGCCGGATCCGACGACGAAGGGGACGAGGCCGAACGCAAGACAGGAATGCCGGGGGCGGGACCATCTCAGGGTTGTCGTCCCGGCCCTCGCTTGCAAGTTTCTCGGCCGAGAAGGGGGGACTGAGACGTGCTGAACGACAAGCTCATCGGACGAGACAACACCGACGTCGCCCCCTTGGCGGCTGGCGCGGAACAGGCGGTGCGCGCGCCGATGCCGGCCGTTCAGGAACGGGCCCGGCCGGTCGCCAAGACATCGGGCAACGCGGTGACCGACCTGCGCGAGGCGATCCTCGCGAAGCTCGCCTACGCGATCGGCAAGACACCCCGGACCGCACGCGAGCGCGACTGGTTCGCCGCCACGGCCCTCGCCCTCCGCGACCGGATCGTCGATGCCTGCCTCGACGGCGACGCATCGATCCCCAACAAGCGCGTCTATTACCTGTCCCTCGAATTTCTGATCGGGCGGCTCCTCTCCGATGCGATGAACAATCTCGGCCTCGTCGAGACCACCGGTGCGGCGCTGCGCGAACTCGGCGTCGAACTCGGCGATGTCGAAGCCGCTGAGCCGGATGCGGCCCTGGGCAATGGCGGCCTCGGCCGCTTGGCGGCCTGCTTCATGGAAAGCATGGCGAGCCTGTCGATTCCGGCCATCGGCTACGGCATCCGCTACGATCACGGCCTGTTCCGGCAATCCCTGGAGGACGGCTGGCAGAAGGAGGCGCCGGAGACCTGGCTCGCCGAGGGCAATCCCTGGGAGTTTCCCCGGCCGGAGGCGACCTACACCATCGGCTTCGGTGGCCACGTCACCATGTCGTCGGTCTCCGAGGGCGTGATCCGCCGCCACTGGCACCCGGCCGAGACGGTGCGGGCGGTGGCGCACGACGTTCCGGTGGTCGGCTGGCGCGGGCGGCACGTGAATACCCTGCGCCTCTGGAAGGCCGAGGCCGAGGCGCCGATCGAACTCGCGCGCTTCAACGGCGGAGATCATGTCGGCGCGGTGGCAAGCCGCTCCCGCGCGGAGGCGATCTCGCGTGTGCTCTATCCGAGCGATTCCTCCGCCGAAGGCCAGGAACTGCGCCTGCGGCAGGAATACTTCTTCACGTCGGCCTCGCTGCAGGATCTCGTGCGTCGCCACATCGCCGAGCGCGGCGACCTGCGCTCGCTCCCCGACCATGCGGCGATCCAGTTGAACGACACGCATCCGGCCATCGCGGTGCCGGAGCTGATGCGGCTCATGCTCGAGGACCACGGCTTCAACTGGGAGGATGCCTGGCACGTCACCACGCATACCCTGGGCTACACCAACCACACGCTCCTGCCCGAGGCACTGGAGACCTGGCCGGTCGAGCTGATGGAGCGGGTGCTGCCGCGACACATGCAGATCATCTATCTCATCAACTGGATGCATCTTGAGGAGCAGGGCAAGCAGGGCCGCGGCTCGGCCGAAAAGCTCGCGGCCGTCTCTCTGATCGACGAGAGCCACGGCAAGCGGGTCCGCATGGGCCATCTCGCCTTCCTCGGCGCCCGGCGGGTGAACGGCGTCTCGGCCCTGCATACCGACCTGATGCGCTCGACCGTGTTCAAGGAGCTGCACGCCCTCGACACCGACAAGATCGTCAACAAGACCAACGGCATCACCTTCCGGCGCTGGCTGCACAACGCCAACCCGGAACTCACGGCGCTCGCGGTCGAGGCGGTCGGCCCCGAAGTGCTCGATACGCCGGAATTGCTCGCCGGACTCGCCGACGTCGCCTCCGACTCGAACTTCCAATCCCGCTACGCCGCCATGCGCCGGGCTCGGAAGGTCGCCCTGGCCCAGGTCGTCGCCGACCGCACGGGAATCAGCATCGATCCGTCGGCCCTCTTCGACGTGCAGATCAAGCGCATCCACGAGTACAAGCGCCAGCTCCTCAACGTGATCGAGACCGTCGCCCTCTATCAGGCGATCAAGGCCGATCCGAAGGCCGCCTGGACGCCGCGGGTGAAGATCTTCGGCGGCAAGGCGGCGCCGAGCTATGTACAGGCCAAGCTCATCATCAAGCTCGCCTGCGATGTCGCGAAGGTCGTGAATTCCGATCCGGACGTGGCCGGTCGCCTGAAGGTGGTGTTCCTGCCGAACTATTCGGTGAGCCTCGCCGAGGCCATCATTCCGGCCGCCGATCTCTCCGAGCAGATCTCGACGGCCGGCATGGAAGCCTCGGGCACCGGCAACATGAAGCTCGCCCTCAACGGTGCGCTGACCATCGGGACCCTCGATGGCGCGAACATCGAGATCCGCGACCATGTCGGCGCCGACAACATCTTCATCTTCGGTCTCGACGCCGCCGGCGTACAGGCCCGGATGGCGGAGTCGAACTATGCCGAAGCCGCGATCGCCGCGTCTCCGCGCCTGAAAGCCGCCCTCGACCTGATCGAGGCCGGCGGCTTCTCGCCGAAGGAACCCGGCCGCTTCCGGCCGATCGTCGACGACCTGCGCCACAACGACCGCTACCTGCTGACCGTCGATTTCGACGATTACTGGCGGGTGCAGCGTTCGGTGGACAAGGCCTGGACCGATCCGAAGGCTTGGTGGCGGACGGCCATCCTGAACACCGCCCGCATGGCCTGGTTCTCCTCCGACCGCTCCATGCGTGAATATGCCGAGGAGATCTGGCGCGTCCGGCTCGGGTGATCGGGTTCCTCCGGCCCCCTGCGGGGCCGGCCTCCGTGCGGGCTTTTGATGAAATGGAAAAAGGCGCATCCCGGTGACCCGGGATGCGCCTTTCCTTGTTCCGTCACCCGGTCGGATGGCGGCCGGTCTCAGATCCCGGCGTCGATCAGGACCGGATGGCACCGGGCCCCGCTCGTTGCCGCGAGAACCTCGACGGCGCCCACCGTCGAGGCGTCGCCGGCGACATGGACGACGTCGGTGCTGCGCAGGGAGGGCAGGTGGGCCGTGAGAGGGCCCGGACGGACATCGGGGGGACGCTGGCGCGTCCGGTCCGAGACCGTGACGATCCGGGTTACGCCGGTGGCGCGCAGCCAGTCGAGGGCCGGACACATGTAGAGGTCGAGCGGATTGCGCGCGCCGACGACGAGGACGATCTCGCGGGCGGGCTCGATGTAGCGCGCCGCATGCGCGATCGACCAGATGGGGGCGAACCCGGTCTCCGAGGCGACCAGCACGAGGCGTCCGCCGCCGGCCCGGTAGAAGCCGCGACCGACAGGACCCTTCACCTTCACCGGGTGGTCGAGCTCCAAGGCCTCCACCAGTTCGTGCCCGAGCCCGAAGCCCTCGCGGTCCTGGCGCAGGTGGAACACGAGTTCATTGAGCTCGGCGGAGCCGTCGACGCGCAGGGTCGGGCTCAGGATCACGGGCGCAAAGTTCTCGAAGGTCACTTCGACGCCGTGTCCGGGCTCCAGGGCGAGCCTGCGGGTGATCGTGACGACGACCTGAAAGGTGTGCGTACCCAGGGCAGTGATCTCGGTGACCGTTCCGGTCCGCTTCTGGACGGCGGCCGGTCTGCTCGGCAGAACCAGGCGTGAGGGCGGCTCGATGGCCGCCGCCCGGGGCAGTGAGAGCTTGACGGCCTCGCCGCGATGGGCGCGGCTCTGCGCGCGCCGTGGGGCAGGGCCGGAGCCCTGGCCCCCGGGGCCGGGTGTGGAAGCGATCATCCCATCGGCAAGGGCAGCCTCCATCGGGGTATCCCCGGTGGAGACGCGCACGGACTTGCCGTTGACGACGAGCGAGCAGCGGGCGCTCATGGTCGTCCTTCAGGTAGTGGGGAACGGGACGGGCGGTGTTCGGCGGGGTCGTGCGACGACCCGCACGTCTCAGCGCGGTTCGTTGAGCAGGTGGTCGACCAGGGCCGCCCAGCGATCGCGGACGGCTTTGGCTTCCGGGGTCAGCGGCTCGGCGCCGTCGATCCGGGTGATGCAGGCGCGAAGCCGCTCGGCTTCCCGACGCTCGGCTCCGAGAACGGCCTTCATGACCATGACCTCGGCCTTGAGCCGGGACACTTCGCCGGAGGCGGCCGCCGACGGCGCCTCGAGCGGTGTGGGGGCGCGAACCGGCACCTGCGGAACCGCCGGCACAGGCTCGGGAGCCGGGCGGAGCGGGCGCGCCATCAGGCGCCGGACGAGGCCGGTGTCGATCTCGTCGTCCGTGATCCGCAACGCAGCCTGCGCCATGACGCCATCTCCCTCGGCCGGCGCGCCGCGCCCTGCCGCCCGCACATCAACTCGTGGCTGAGAATGCCGGATCATGGTTAAGGGAGGTTTAATCGAATGCCGTACAATACGGAGCATCCGGTCGATCTGGTTCAGGCAGCTTCCGGAGCTGCACCAAGCAATTGCCTGGCCTGGAGCATCGACATCGGTTCGCCGAATGCGAAACCCTGAGCATACTCACAGCCGAGCTCGAACAGGATCTGCGTGTCGACTTCCGATTCCGCACCTTCGGCCACGATCGACAGTCCGAGTTCCTGAGCCATCTTCACGATCGAGCGCAAAATCGCGGTCTGCCCGGTCGAGATCTGGCGCACGAAAGATTGATCGATCTTGATCGTGTCGAACGGAAAGCGCTGCAGATAGGACAACGCCGAGTACCCGGTGCCGAAATCGTCGAGCGACAGGCCGGCGCCGAGGTCGTGGATGCGGTGGAGCATCTGCGCCGCGTATTCGGGGTTCTCCATGACCAGGCTCTCGGTCATCTCCAGCTTCAGGGAGCCGGGAATGACGCCGGAGCGGGCGAGAATCGTCTTCACGTCGTGCAGCAGGTCGTGGCGCAGCAGCTGGCGCGAGGAGACGTTGACGGAGGCGAAGATCGGCGGCTCCACATCGAGGGAACGCTGCCAGGCGGCGAGTTCGAGGGCGGTGCGCTCGAGGGCGAAGATGCCGAGATTGACGATGAAGCCGCATTCTTCCGCGATCGGCAGGAAGGTGGCGGGCCCGAGGCGGCCGAGCTTCGGATGGTCCCAGCGCAGCAGCGTCTCGAAGCCGGCGACCGTGCGGTCCTCCAGGCGGACGATCGGCTGAAACAGCACCTTCATCTCGTTGCGGTCGAGCGAACGCCGCAGGTCGGCTTCCAGCATCAGCCGGTCGCTGCGCTCGTTGCGCATGGTGGCGCGGAACACCTCCGTTCGGTCGCCGCCGCCGCGCTTGGCCTGGATCATCGCCATCTCGGCGTTCTTGAACACCTCCTCGCGCTTGAGGTTGGCGCCCCCCTCGTAGAGAGCGAGACCGACCGACACCGTCAGGAAGATCTCGCGATCGGCGTAGGTGATCGGCGTCGCGATGGCTTTGCGGATCATCTCCGCGAAGGCCAGGATCCGATCCGGCTCGCGCTCGGACAGGAGGATCAGCGCGAATTCGTCGCCGGCGACCCGGGCCAGGGTATCCTGCGGCCTGAGCAGGCGGCCGAGCCGACGCGAGAGTGTCAGCAGGATCGAGTCGCCCGCGGACAGGCCGATGGCGTCGTTGATCGCCTTGAACCGGTCGATGTCGAGGACGATCGTCGTCGGACGCAGGCGGGGGTCCTGGCTGGCGAAGGCCAGGGCCGCATCGAGGCGGTCGTAGAAGAGTTCGCGGTTCGGCAGGCCGGTGAGGCTGTCATGGACCGCGTCGTGGAGCAGTCGCTCTTCGGCCGTCTTCACCTCGGTCACGTCGCTGATGGTGCCGACAACCCGGATGACCTCGCCGTCCGAGCCGATCACCGGCCGGGCCTTGAGACGGTACCAGTAGTACGGCCCGGCCGTGGAGCGCAGGCGGAAGTCGTGGACGATGCGGCCGCGCCGCTCCTCGATCACCGTGTCGAGGGCCGCGGAGTAGCGTTCGACGTCGAAGGGATGGACGAGATTGAGCCAATTGGCGGCAGGCCCTTCGAGGGCGCCCCGCTTCAGGCCGAGCTGTCCTTCGATTTCCTGCCCGGCGAAGACCCGGTCGCCCGGCACGTCCCAATCGAACACCACGTCGCCGGCGCCGGTGAGGGCGAGGGCACGGCGCTCGGTATCGGAAACGAGGGCATGGGTCAGGCCGCCGCCCGCGAAGGCGTGCTGCATCACGGTGAAGCCGATCAGCATGACGATGAGGACGAGGCCGCCGATCAGGGCGGGTTGCACGAGGTCGCTGCCGATCTGTCCCGTGATGGCGAAACCCGCCGCCACGACCCAGACGAGAAGGAGACACCATGTCGGCACCAGCAGGATGGCGCGGTCGTAGCCGTTATGCGCCGCGAGGTAGACGATCAGCAGCAGGCCGACGCCGGCCACGGCTGCGATCGAGATTCGGGCCACGCCGGCCGCGACCGGCGGGTCGAACACCGCCAGGCCGACGAGGCAGGCGAGGAACAGGAGCCAGATGATCGCCACGTGGCTGTAGCGCACGTGCCAGCGGCTGAGGTTGAGATAGGCGAACAGGAAGACCAGCAGCGTCGCGCCGAGGACCGCCTCGGTGGAGGCGCGATAGACGCGCTCGGCCACTTCGGTGATCGGAAAGACACGCTGCAGGAAACCGAAATCGATGGAAGCGTAGGCGAGCACGGCCCAGGCCAGGGACGCGGCCGCCGGGAAGATGATCGCCCCCTTCACCACGAAGATGATCGTCAGGAACAGGGCGAGAAGACCGGCGATGCCGATGATGATGCCCTTGTAGAGCGTCAGACCGGTCGATTTCTTACGATAGGCTTCCTGGTCCCAGAGGTAGACCTGCGGGATGTTGGGGCCGCGCAGCTCGGCGACGTAGGTGACCGTCGCACCGGGGTCGAGTGTGATGACGAACTGGTCCGCCTCCGGGTTCTCGTCCCGTTCGGGCCTGATACCCTGGCTCGCCGTGATGGCGGCGATGCGCGAGCCGCCGAGATCCGGCCAGATTACGCCCGAGCCGACGAGGCGGAAATGCGGGGCAACGAGGACACGGTCGACCTGCTCGTCGGTGTCGTTGGTGAGGGCGAAGACCATCCAGTCGGGACGGGCACCCGTCTCGCGGGCCTTCACGACGATGCGCCGGACGATGCCGTCCTTACCCGGCGCCGTGGAGATCTGGATCAGATCGCCGTCGGAACGATAGCGCTCGATCATCGGCGTGAGGTCGATGGCGGGCGCGTCGAGGGTGACGCGCACCGCCTCGACGGCCTGCGCCGGGCCGCTGACGATCAGCGCGGAGAGCAGCGCCGCGACGAGGGCCGGGATGAAGACGGCGAGGACGAGGGCGATTCTACGCAACGGGCGAGTGTTCCGGCCGGGCGAGGCATGATCGACGGAAGCAGGCGAAGGGATACGGCTCAGCTTTGCATCCAGTCGTATCGGTGGGGGCCGCAGCGAGCAAGGCGACGGGCCGCCCTGCGCGACGGCGTTCACCGTTTCTGAACCGTGACGCCGAGGGATTTCGATCGCCCGCCTTTGCGGCCAAAACAAGCCGCACGGTCCGGGCTCATGCCGCCTTCAACGTCGCTTTGATGCGATCGAGGCTCGGAAGCTTCTTGATCGGACCGATCGCCGCCAGGGTCGGTGCGCCTCTCAGGAGGCGTCGGCCGGCCTGACGCACGTCGTCCACCGTCACCGCATCCACCTTGGCGATGACTTCGCTCGCGGGGATCACCCGGCCCCAGGCCAGGATCTGCCGGGCGTTGCGCTCGATCCGTCCGCCGGGCGTCTCCAGGGCGGAGAGGAGCGCCACCTTCAACTGCGCCTTGGCGCGAGCCACCTCGACGGTATCGGCGTCGGCGGCTGCACGGATGGTCGCCTCGAGCGTCACGTCCATCAGCTCCGCGAGGTCGCCCGCGGACGTGCCGGCGCCGATGCCGAACAATCCGCAATCGTAGAATGCCCAATGGAACGACTGGATCTCGTAGGCCAGGCCGCGGGTCTCGCGCACCTCGTGCCACAGGCGCGAGGTCAGGCCGCCACCGAGCACCTGCGCGAAGATGTGCAGGGCATAGTAGTCGTCGTCGCGGAACGACAGGCCCGGCAGGCCGAGGACGACATTGGCCTGCTCGAGCTTCTTCGGCAGACGCTTCTCGCCACCGCCATAGACACCCGGCACCGCTTCGGGTGCCCGGTTCGGCTTCATCCCGCCAAAGTAGCGCTCTGCGGATTCCACGATACGGTCGTGCCCGATGGCGCCTGCGGCGGCGAGCACGATGCGGTCGGGTGTGTATTCCCGCGCGATGTAGGCCTCGATCGCGTTCCGGTCGAAACTGTTGATCGTCTCGGGCGTGCCGATGATCGGCCGACCCATCGGCTGATCGGGGAACGCCGCCTCGGTGAAGGCCTCGTAGACGACGTCGTCGGGGGTATCCTCGATCGCCGCATATTCCTGCAGGATCACGCTCTTCTCGCGGGCGAGCTCGCCGGCGTCGAAGACGGAATCCGTCAGGATGTCGCCGATGACGTCGAGGGCGACGCCGGCGTCCTCGCCGAGGACGCGCGCTGTGTAGCTCGTGCCCTCGGCGCTGGTGGCGGCGTTGATGTCGCCGCCGACATTCTCGATGTCCTCGGCGATGCGGCGGGCGGTACGGGTCTTTGTGCCCTTGAAGGCCATGTGCTCGATGAGGTGGCTGAGGCCGCCCTCATCGGCGCGCTCGTGCCGCGAACCCGCGCCGACCCAGACCCCGAGGGTCGCCGTCGCCACACCCGGCATCGCCTCGGTGACCACGGTGACCCCGTTGTCGAGCTTGGTGATCTTGAGATCGGGCGAGGCGCCGTGCGTGGCGAAGTGTTGATTCATGAGCGGTCACGCTCCCTTGGTGATGCGGGCGCGCTCGCGGATAAAGGTCTCGACCGCAGCCTGATCATTGGCCACGCGCGAGAAGGTCTCCTTGCGGTCCATCAGGTCGGCGAGGTGCGGCGGCAGTTCGGGGCGCCGCCCCCGGATCGCCTTCGCGACCGCATCGGGGAACTTGGCGGCGTGCGCGGTGGCGAGGGCCACCACGGGGGTGTGCGGATCCTGGCGCAGGAGCTTGCGCGCGGCATGCACGCCGATGGCGCTGTGCGGATCGATGACGTGTCCGGTCTCGGCATGGGTGCGGGCGATCTCGGCCATCACGGCCGGCTCGGAGACGGCGGCGGCGTCGAACTCCGCGCGAACGGTTTCAAGGACCTGCGGATCGAGGTGGAAGCCGCCCGATTGCTTGAGGCCAGCCATCAGGCGCCCGAGGCTCGACGCGTCGCGGTCGAGCGCCTCGAAGAGCAGGCGCTCGAAATTCGAGGAGATCTGGATGTCCATGGACGGCGAGGTGGTCGGCTGGACGCCACGGACCTCATAGGCACCGTGCTCCAGGGTGCGGGCCAGGATGTCGTTGGCGTTGGTGCCGATCATCAGGCGCTCGATGCCCAAGCCCATGCGCTTGGCGACCCAGCCGGCGAGGATGTCGCCGAAATTGCCGGTCGGAACCGCGAAGGAGACCGGGCGGTGCGGTGCGCCCAGGGCCACCGCCGAGGTGAAGTAGTAGACCGCCTGGGCAGCGACCCGGGCCCAGTTGATCGAATTCACGCCCGACAGCCGCACGTCATCGGCGAAATCCGCGTGCTGGAACAGCGCTTTGACGATGTTCTGGCAATCATCGAAATTGCCGTCGATGGCGATGGCGTGGACGTTGTGCGCCCCTACCGAGGTCATCTGCCGACGCTGGACCTCGGAGACGCGGCCCTCGGGGAACAGGATGAAGATGTCGACCTGATCGAGGCCGCGGAAGGCCTCGACCGCTGCGCTGCCGGTATCGCCCGAAGTGGCGCCCACGATGGTCGCCCTGGCGCCCCGCGCCCGCAGGACGTGATCCATCAGGCGGCCGAGAAGCTGCATCGCCACGTCCTTGAACGCGAGCGTCGGGCCGTGAAAGAGTTCCAGCAGGAACAGATTGTCGTCGAGTTGCGTCAGCGGGCAGACCGCCGGATGCCGGAAGGTGGCGTAGGCCTCCTCGATCATCCGATCGAGGTCCGCGTCCGCGATCTCCCCGTCGATGAGCGGACGCAGGACGGTCTTGGCAGCATCGGCGTAGCGCATGCCTGCCAGCCCGGCGATCGTCGGCTTTGCGATCTGCGGCCAGCTCTCCGGCACGTAGAGACCGCCGTCGCGGGCGAGGCCGGCGAGCAGGGCATCGGAAAAGCTCAGGGGCGCCGCGGCGCCGCGGGTCGAAACGTGAAGCAAGGGGGCCTCCGGGAAGGCGCTCCGTCTACACGATGTCGGCGGGCGTGTCGAAAGGCTTAGGGGTGTCGAAAGGCTTAGGGGTGTCGAAGGCTTGGGCCGGCTTACGCGGTGCTGCCCGGCGCCTTGACGAGGCGGCACCCGGTGATGCGCCAGGCACCGTCCGCCTGCTTCTCCAGACTGTAGAGCGCGGCCCAGTCGGTGCCGTCCGCGTCCTGCAAAGTGACTCCGAGGGCCAGACCGTCATCGCCGGCCTCCTCGATGCGGTCCACGCTGTAGCGGCGGGCGCGGTAGACGGCGGCATAGCCCTCGCGGACCATCGCGATGAAGGTTTCGGGCGACGGGAACATGCTCTGGATCGCCGGGGCGGCCTGGGCATAGGCGGTGGCGGCGTCGTCGCGGCGGAAGGCCTCGATCTGGCGTTCCACCGTCGCCTTGGCGGCGTCCCGGGCCGCGGCATCGGCGGCGAGGGCCGCCGACGGCACCATCAGCAGGGTGAGGACGAAGAGAACGGTGCGCATGGGGCCCACTCCGTATCGTGACCAGCTACCCGAAGGTAGGCTGGATCATTCGGCCGGGCGACGCAAGTTCTCGGCCGTTTTCGTCACGATCACGTCGGTGCGGCCTCCTCGTGAAGTCTGCGCCAAGCGAAGACCCCAAAGACACCGAGCAGACATGCGGCGATGCCGAACCAGGTGAAGGCGTATTGCAGGTGGTTGTTCGGCAGGTCGACGCGCAACTGTCCGCCCTTCGGCCACCCTCCCGGATTGGGTGTTCCGTCCGCCTCGACGAGGTAGGGGCGGGGATCGGCGATCCCGCGCGACGCGCTGATGCCGGCGATGTCGCGGTTGAACCAATCGTTGCGGACAGGGTCCGGCGCCGGCACGAACATCGTCCGCAGCTCCGAGCCGCGCAGGATGCCGGTAACGGTGGTCACGCCGTCGACCTGACCGGCCGCGCGGTTCACTGGCGCCTTCAGCTCCGTCGGCACGAAACCGCGGTTGATGAGGACGATTCCGCCCTCCTGCAGCTGGAAGGGTGTCAGGACGTAGTAGCCCTGGAGGGCCCGCCCCGGAACCTCGCCCGCCGCCAAGCCGTGGACGAGCGTCTCGGCATCGTGCCGGAACGTGCCCGTGACGCGGACCCGACGGAATTCGTCCCGGGACGGGTTCCAATCCTGCGGCACCGGAAGGGGTGCCGGCGGCTCGACCTTGGAGCGGTCCAGGATGCGGGCGATCAAAGCCTCCTTCTCGCCCTTGCGCTCGAGCTGCCAGACCCCGAGGCCGAGGAGGATCGCGAGGCAGGCCAGCGAGACGAGACCGGGCGCGAGGATGCTGCGCCAGGCGCCAGGGCGAAGGGTCGAAGCCATGACTAGCGGAAGCGTCCCTGCTCGGCCTTGTTGGTGAACTGGAGGGCCGCGAGGATGCCCTTGAGCGGTCGTACCAGCAGGAGGCTGAGGCCGATCGACAGCGAGCCGGCCACCAGGGCGTGGACCCAGATCGGCGGCTCGTAGGTGATCTCCATCCAGAGGGCGAGCCCGACCACGATGATGCCCACGATCGACATGACGAAGAACGCCGGCCCATCGCCGGAATTGAAGCTGCCGTAATCGAGCCCGCAGACCTCGCAGGAGGGACGGAAGGTGAGGAATCCGTCGAACATGTGCCCCTCGCCGCAGCGTGGGCAGCGGCCGCGCAGACCGGCGGAAATGGGGGGTGGCTTCGGCCGCGATGCGTCCAAGATCGATAACTCCTCGTACGGCGCCGTGCCGTCGGATCCCATATGGGAATGGCAACGGGGCTCTTCAGGCACGACCATGAAAAAGGGCGGCTCGCGCCGCCCTCTTCAACACTGGCATGCGGTGCAGGCCGGGCTCAGTGAGCCGCGTGACCGGCCCCGGCGCCCCAGACGTAGATCGAGGCGAACAGGAACAGCCACACCACGTCGACGAAGTGCCAGTACCAGGCGGCAAACTCGAAACCGAGATGCTGCCGGGTCGTGAACTGGCCGAGATAGGCGCGGTACAGGCAGATCGCGAGGAAGATCGTGCCGATGATGACGTGGAAGCCGTGGAAGCCCGTCGCCATGAAGAAGGTCGACGAGTAGATGCTGCCCGAGAAGCCGAAATGGGCGTGGGCATACTCGTAGGCCTGGCAGGCCGAGAACAGCACGCCGAGAATGATCGTCAGCCAGAGGCCGTATTTCAGGCCCTTGCGGTCATCGTGCAGCAGGGCGTGGTGGGCCCAGGTGATCGTCGTGCCGGACGTGAGCAGGATCAGGGTGTTCAGGAGCGGCAAGTGCCACGGGTCGAACGCCTCGATGCCCTTCGGCGGCCAGGTGCCGCCCGTGAAGTCGACGCGCGAGGCCTGGATCGGATCGGCGGTGTAGAGGGCGGCTTCGAAATAGGCCCAGAACCATGCAACGAAGAACATCACCTCCGAGGCGATGAACATGATCATACCGTAGCGGTGGTGCAGCTGCACAACCCGCGTGTGATCGCCCGTGTTGGCCTCGTGCACGACGTCTTTCCACCAGGCGAACATGGTGTAGAGCACGCCGAGGGTGCCGGCGCCGAAGATATAGGGGCCGGGGGTGAGGGTGCCGATCTGGAGGCTCTTCATCCAGAAGACGGCGCCGAAGGCCATCAGGAAGCCCGAAAAGGCGCCGATGAGCGGCCAGGGACTCGGGGCGAGAATGTGGAAGTCGTGATTTTTGGCGTGCGCCTCGGCCATTGAACTCTTCTCCTGCCCCCGACCTCCGGACCGTCGCCGATCCTCGATCCACTGAATGCGTCGTCCCGACCGGGTTGCCCCGGATTGTTGTGGCAAACCCTTACCCAGGGTCGCGCGCTGTTGTCACGCTTGTGCCGTCAAAAATTCGACTTCGTCCCCGTGCCGCCCGTTGTCGCAAGCGCGGCCGTGGGCTGCCCGTTCTTGGAGGCGAAGTAGGTGTAGGACAGCGTCATCTCCGACAGGTGCGCCGTGTTGGAGTCCTTGCGCACCTCGGGGTCGATGTAGAACACCACCGGGAAATCCATCGTCTCGCCCGGCTGAAGGGTCTGCTCGTTGAAGCAGAAGCACTGGACCTTGACGAAGAAGCCGCCCATCAGGCCCGGCTGGACGTTGAAGGTGGCGATGCCTGTCGAGGGCGTGGTGCCGGTGTTCTTGACGCGAAAGAAGACCGTCTTGGTCTCTCCGAGGCGGGCCTCCACCTTCGGTGACTCGGCCTGGAAGCGCCAGGGCAGGCTCGACGCGACGTTGGTGTCGAAATGCACGACCATGCTGTCGTCGATCGCCGCGGCCGTCGGTGCGAGGCCCGTGCGCGGGGTTCCGTCGTAGCCCGTGGCTTTGCAGAACATGTCGTAGAGCGGCACCGACGCGAAGGCGAGGCCGATCATGCCGAAGGCCAGCCCCGCGCAGGCGAAGGCCGTGACGCCGGCGCGCCGGCCTGCTCCGCGGGGCGGCGCCTGTCTCAGGTCGGCCATCAGAAGCGTCTCCGTTGTCCGGCGCGATCAGATCGGGCGGTTGAGGACCTGTGGTCCGAGCTTCGCGATCGTCAGCACGTAGAAGATGGTCACCAGCGCGAACAGCACGGCCGCGATGGCGATCGAGCGCTTGCGCCGCCGCTGCGATTCCTCGGGCGTCAGCGGACGGGGCGTTCCGGGCAGGCCGGGGCGATCGCTCACAGGCTCACCGCGCGGAAGAGGCCGAGGCTCTGCTCGGCCAGTAGGGCCGCGAACATCAGGAACAGGTGCAGGATCGAGAAGCCGAACATGCCCATGGCGGCCTTGCGCTCCGGCTCGCCCTCGCGGTTGCGGAAGACGTGCACGCTGAAGGCCAGCATGCCGAGCCCACCGAGGAGCGCCGTCACCGCGTAGAGCCAGCCGCCGAAACCCAGCGCGACGGGCGCGAGACCGAGGGGGAACAGCAGGATCGAATAGGCGATGATCTGACGCCGGGTCGATTCCGGACCGGCGACGTTCGGCATCATCGGGATTCCGGCCTTCGCGTAATCGGCCGACTTGATCAGGGCGAGCGCCCAGAAGTGGGGCGGGGTCCAGATGAAGATGATGAGGAAGAGAACCAGCGACTCGATGCCGATGGTGCCGCTGACCGCAGCCTGGCCGACCATCGGGGGGAGGGCACCGGCGGCGCCGCCGATGACGATGTTCTGCGGCGTCGCCCGCTTCAGCCACATGGAATAGACCACAGCGTAAAAGACGATGGTGAAGGCCAGGAGCCCGGCGGCGAGCCAGTTCGAGGCGAGCCCGAGGACCAGCACCGAGCCCACGGACAGGACGATGCCGAAGGCCAGGGCCTCATCAGGACGAATGCGGCCGTCGGGGATCGGACGCTTGGCCGTCCGAGTCATCACCGCGTCGATGTCCGCGTCCCACCACATGTTGAGACAGCCCGAGGCGCCCGCCCCGACGGCGATCATCAGCAGAGAGATCGAGCCGACCACGGGCTGGATGTGGACATGTGAGACCAGCATGCCCACGAGGGCCGTGAAGATGACGAGCACCATCACGCGCGGCTTCAGCAGGGCAAAGAAGTCCGAAACCTCGCCGCCGACCGGCGACAGAACTTGCGGCTCGGCGCCAGCGGATAGGCTGTTCGACAGGCTCGTCATGGTTTCCCGATACGGTTTTCGTGTCCGGTGGGGCTTCGGATCGCGCCGCACGGCGCCGCCCTTTGCGGGAAGCCTCGGTGACCGCTCGCGTGAGCTTGACCGAGGCTTCCGGGAAAGAGCGAGGACCGCTCGCGCGGTCCTCGCAATCCTCGAAGCGGCGATGCGCCTCAGTGGTGGCCCGGCTCGTCGACGATTCGGGGCAGGGTCTCGAACTGGTGGAAGGGCGGAGGAGAGGACAGGGTCCACTCGAGAGTGGTCGCACCCTCGCCCCACGGATTGTCGGCGGCGCGCTTGCTGGAGCGGAGCGCCAGGACGACACCGATGAAGAACACCACCATGCCGAGGGCGAAGATGTGCCCGCCCCAGGTGGAGACCTTGTGCCAGCCGGCGAAGGCCTCCGGGTAGTCGGCGTAGCGCCGCGGCATGCCGGCAAGTCCGAGGAAGTGCATCGGGAAGAACAGGACGTTCGCGCCGATGAAGGCGAGCCAGAAGTGCAGCTTGCCGGCCCATTCGGGGATGATGTGGCCGGTCATCTTCGGGAACCAGTAGTAGACACCGGCGAAGATGATGAACACGGCTCCGAGCGAGAGCACGTAGTGGAAGTGAGCGACGACGTAGTAGGTATCGTGCAGGTACTTGTCGACCGCCGAGTTCGCCAGCACGACGCCGGTGACACCGCCGACCGTGAACAGGAAGATGAAGCCGACCGCCCAGTGCATGGCGGCCGTGAAGCGGATCGAACCGCCCCACATCGTCGCGATCCAGGAGAAGATCTTCACACCGGTGGGCACTGCGATGACCATCGTGGCGAAGACGAAGTAGGACTGCGTCTGGAGCGACAGGCCGACCGTGTACATGTGGTGCGCCCACACGACGAAGCCGACGACGCCGATGGCGACCATGGCGTAGGCCATGGCGAGGTAGCCGAAGACCGGCTTGCGCGAGAAGGTCGAGATGATGTGCGAGACGATGCCGAAGGCCGGCAGGATCATGATGTACACTTCGGGGTGACCGAAGAACCAGAACAGGTGCTGGTAGAGCACCGGATCGCCGCCGCCGGCCGGATCGAAGAAGGTCGTGCCGAAGTTGCGGTCGGTGAGCAGCATCGTGATCGCGCCGGCGAGCACCGGGAGCGACAGGAGCAGGAGGAAGGCGGTCACCAGCATCGACCAGGCGAACAGGGGCATCTTGTGCAGGGTCATGCCCGGGGCGCGCATGTTCAGGATGGTGGTGATGAAGTTGATGGCACCGAGGATCGAGCCCGCACCGGAGAGGTGGAGCGCGAAGATCGCGAAGTCGACGGCCGGGCCCGGGTGGCCGGAGCTGGACAGCGGCGGGTAGACGGTCCAGCCGGTACCGGCGCCGGACGCGCCGGGTGCGCCCTCGACGAACAGCGAGCAGACGAGGCTGAGGAAGCCCGCGACCGTCAACCAGAACGAGATGTTGTTCATGCGCGGGAACGCCATGTCGGGCGCGCCGATCATGAGCGGTACGAACCAGTTGCCGAAGCCGCCGATCAGGGCCGGCATCACCATGAAGAACACCATGATGAGGCCGTGCCCGGTGACGAACACGTTGTAGGTGCCGGGATTGGCGAAATACTGGAGCCCGGGCTCCTCCATCTCCATGCGGATGCCGAAGGAGAGGAACGCGCCCATGATGCCCGCGCAGAAGGCGAACAGCAGGTAGAGCGTGCCGATGTCCTTGTGGTTCGTCGACAGGAACCAGCGGGAGAAGAAGGACGGCATGTGGTGGTCGTGGGCGTCGTGATGCCCCGTATGTGCAGCGGCGTTCGCCATGGATGCAGACCTTAGTCCAGGTTTCTCGTGATCATCTCGATGGGTGGAGCCGGGCGCCGCTCAAGGGCCCGGCTCCAGGGGTCCGCGCCCTTACCGGGCGTCGGCGAACTTCGACGGATCGTCGATGCGGGCGAACTTGGTCTTACCCTCGGCGAGCCACTTGGCGTAGGCCTCCTCGCTCACGACCTGAACCGTGATCGGCATGTAGGCGTGGCGGGCGCCGCAGAGCTCGGAGCACTGGCCGTGATAGGTGCCCTCACGCTCGGCCTTGAACCAGAACTGGTTCAGACGGCCCGGGACGGCGTCGATCTTGAAGCCGAAGGACGGCATTGCCCAGGAATGCATGACGTCGGCGGCCGTGACCTGGATCTTCACGATCTTGTTCACCGGCACGACCATGTCGTTGTCGGTGCCGAGCAGCTTCGGCTGCTTGTCCTCGTCGAGGTTGGCGTCGAAGGTGAAGCCGCCGCCGTTCTCCACGGCCGGATACTCGTAGGACCAGTACCAGGCGTGACCGATGACCTTCACGAGGACGTCGGCCTTCGGGTCCGAGAGCTGGGTGCGCAGGAGGCGGAACGAAGGAATCGCCACGGCGACCAGGATCAGCACGGGGACGATGGTCCACGCCACCTCGATCATGGTGTTGTGGGTGGTCTTCGAGGGCGTCGGGTTCGCCTTCTCACTGAAGCGGAAGACGCAGTACAGGATCAGGCCGAGCACGAACAGCGAGATGCCGAACGACAGCCAGTGCATGCCGTGCTCGAACGAATGGATGTCCCGCGCGTTCTCGGTGACGGCGACTTGACGGTCCATCTGCCACGGCACCGGCTGACCGATGCCGGCCGCGAGAGCCGATGACGAAGAAACGAGGAACGCGCCGAGCGCGGCAAGCCCCCATGATGACCGGTGTTGCGCCTGCGTCGTCCGCATGTGCCTCTCGTGGCTCCCCGTGATTGTGATCGCCGATGCCGCGCGTCTTGCTTGGTTTGTTCTAAATCGCAAGTGTGTTTCGCGGATCGCGGGCCATTCGCGGGCCTGAACCCACGTCTCGCCGATTGGCGTGTCAGACCACAAGGCCGAGAGGTGCGCAACCGCAACAGCGTCGCATCATCCCCGATTTGGACCTCGACTCAGGCGTTTGGCGGTCTATCGAAATGTCGCACGCGGGCCCATGCATCCGCCTGTATTCATGATGCCAGCGGCTGCGCAGCCCCTGGGCATCTCGCCTGGCGGAGATCCGCGCGTGATCGATCGACTGGAATTCATCCTGGCCCTGGCGCGCGAGCGTCACTTCGGACGGGCGGCCCAGGTCTGCAACGTCTCGCAGCAGACGTTGTCCGCCGGCGTGAAGCAACTCGAGGAACGGCTCGGTGTGCTTCTGGTACAACGGGGTTCACGTTTTCAAGGCTTCACGCCGGAGGGCGAGCGCGTGCTCGAATGGGCACGCCGCATCGTCGGGGATGCCCGCGCCATGCGGGAGGAGGTCACGAGTCTCCGCCGCGGCCTTTCGGGGACCCTACGCTTGGCTGCGATTCCGACGGCCACGCCGATCGTCGCCGCTCTCACCACGCCGTTCCGGGCGCGCCACCCGAACGTACGATTCTCGGTCCAGTCCACCACTTCGGGCGAGATCGGGCGTCTGATCGCCGATCTCGAGATCGATGCCGGCATCACCTATCTGGAGAACGAGCCCCTCGGCCGGCTGACGGCCGTACCGCTCTATCGGGAGCGGTACCGTCTGCTGACCGCAGTCGACGGTATCCTCGGCGAGCGAGAGACCGTGACCTGGGATGAGGTGGCAGGCCTACCCCTCTGCCTGTTGACACCGGACATGCAGAATCGGCGGATCATCGATCGGCAGCTGCTCAATGCGGGGACGGAGGCGGCGCCCCTGCTCGAGTCGAATTCGATGATCGTGCTGCTCACCCACGTCCGTACGGCGAAGTGGGCGAGCATCATGCCGGCCGTCCTCGCCGACACGTTCCGTTTGAGCGATCGCATCCGAGCCGTCCCGATCGTCGACCCGGACGTCAGTCATCTCGTCGGCCTCGTGGTCCCCGAGCGCGAGCCGATGACGCCCCTTTGCGCAGGCCTCATCGTCGAAGCGCGCAACGTCGCGGGCGGGATCGCACAGACCATCGACGCCCTCTGAAAAGAATTTGAGGACGCGGCAAATCGCACTGCCGTCGTCATGGATTTTTGCGTCGCAACAGAGCGATTCAACAAAAAACCGTTGTCGCTTCACCGATCAGCGCGATTGATCCCCAATTGGCGATATACCACCCTGGAATGAGAACAATCTCAGTCCGGGTAGGAACAATGGTGCCGAACGAGCCCTGGAGCGAGCCCCGCGCCGCCGGGATCATCGCCGAACACGTCCACCTGGAGGGAGCGACCCTGCCGATCCTGCACGCCCTGCAGGAAGCCTTCGGCTACGTCGACGAGGGTGCCGTCCCGCTGATCGCGGACGCACTCAATCTGTCGCGGGCCGAAGTCCACGGCTGCATCACCTTCTATCACGATTTTCGCCGGGCCCCGGCCGGCCGCCATCAGGTGAAGCTCTGCCGCGCCGAGGCCTGCCAGGCCATGGGGTCGGACGCTCTGCACGCCCAGATCCTCGCGAGGCTCGGCGTCGACTGGCACGGGACCACCGCCGACGGGGAGGTCACCGTCGAACCTGTCTACTGTCTCGGCCTCTGCGCCAACGGCCCGGGCGCCCTCGTGAACGACGAGCCCTTGGCGCGGCTGACCGCCGACTCCCTCGAAGCCGCCCTCACGGAGAAGATGTCGTGAGCATCACGATCACCGTTCCGCGCGACGCCGTCGCCCTGGGCCTCGGTGCGAACCGGGTCGCCCGCGCATTGTTCGCCGGCGCCGAGCGCCGCGGGCTCGACGTGACCATCGTGCGCACGGGCTCCCGCGGCCTGTTGTGGCTGGAGCCGATGATCGAGGTCGTCACGCCGGGAGGCCGGATCGCCTACGGGCCGGTGACGCCCGGCGATGTCGAGGGCCTACTCGATGCTGGGCTGCTCGAGGGGGGCGCACATCCTCTGCGCCTCGGACCCCCGGAAGAGATCCCGTATCTCGCCCGCCAGCACCGGCTGACCTTCCAGCGCTGCGGTGTCGTCGATCCGGTCTCGGTCGAGGATTACCGGGCGCATGGCGGCTACCGGGGTCTTGAGGCCGCCCTCAAGCTCGATGCGGCCGGCATCGTCGCGGAAGTGCGCGAGTCGGGCCTGCGCGGCCGCGGCGGCGCGGGCTTCCCGGCCGGCATCAAGTGGAACACGGTGATGCTCGCGCAGTCGCACCAGAAATACGTGGTCTGCAACGCCGACGAGGGCGATTCCGGCACCTTCGCCGATCGCATGATGATGGAGGGCGACCCCTTCAACCTCATCGAGGGCATGACCATCGCGGGGATCGCGACGGGCGCCACGCGCGGCTACATCTACCTGCGTTCGGAATACCCACAGGCGTTCGCGACGCTCAAGGAGGCGATCACTAACGGCATTAAGGCGGGCGTTCTCGGCGAGAACGTGATGGGGTCGGGCAGGGCTTTCCATTTGGAGGTCCGCCTCGGTGCAGGCGCTTACATCTGCGGCGAGGAAACCTCACTGCTGGAGAGCCTGGAAGGGCGCCGCGGCATCGTTCGCGCCAAGCCGCCGATCCCGGCCCTGAAGGGCTTCCTCGGCCAGCCGACGCTGGTGAACAACGTGATGACCTTCACCGCCGTGCCCTACATTCTGGAGCACGGCGCCAAGGCGTATGCCGAGTACGGCATGGGCCGCTCCCTCGGCACCCTGGCGATTCAGCTCGCCGGCAACATCAAGCGTGGCGGCCTGATCGAGTACGCCTTCGGCATCACGCTGCGCGAGATCATCGAGGACTTTGGCGGCGGCACGCAGAGCGGGCGTCCGGTGCGCGCGGTCCAGGTCGGCGGCCCGCTCGGCGCCTACTTCCCCGACCACCTCCTCGATACGCCGCTGGATTACGAGGCGATGGCGGCCAACAAGGGCCTCGTCGGCCACGGCGGCATCGTCGTCTTCGACGACAGCGTGGATATGGCCAAGCAGGCCCGCTTCGCCTTCGAGTTCTGCGCGGTGGAATCCTGCGGCAAGTGCACCCCGTGCCGCATCGGTGCGACCCGTGGCGTTGAAACGATGGACAAGGTCATCGCGGGCATCCGCCCCACCGAGAACCTGGCCGTCGTCGCTGACCTCTGCGACGTGATGACCGACGGGTCTCTCTGCGCCATGGGCGGCCTGACGCCGATGCCCGTCATGAGCGCGATCACCCACTTCCCCGAGGATTTCCAGCAGCGCGGGCCGATGTCCGTCGCGGCCGAGTAAGGAGGCGCGATCCATGGCCCTCATCAAAGAGATCGATTACGGCACCCCGATCCGGGTGAACGAGCAGACCGTGACGCTCACCATCGACGGCATGAGCGTCACCGTTCCGGCCGGCACCTCGGTCATGGCCGCCGCCATGCACGCGGGCACTGCGATCCCCAAGCTCTGCGCCACCGATTCGTTGGAAGCCTTCGGCTCCTGCCGCCTCTGCCTTGTAGAGATCGAGGGCCGGCGCGGCACGCCCGCCTCCTGCACCACGCCGGCGGAGAACGGCATGGTGGTCTCCACTCAGACGGACAAGCTCGCCAAGCTCCGCAAGGGCGTGATGGAGCTCTACATCTCCGACCACCCCCTCGACTGCCTGACCTGCGCCGCCAACGGCGATTGCGAGCTGCAGGACATGGCCGGCGCCGTGGGCTTGCGCGACGTGCGCTACGGTTACGACGGGGCCAACCACGTCAAGCCGACCTCCGAGCAGTACCTGCCCAAGGACATCTCGAACCCGTACTTCACCTACGATCCGTCGAAGTGCATCGTCTGCAACCGCTGCGTCCGCGCCTGTGAGGAAACCCAGGGTACCTTCGCTCTCACGATCGCCGGCCGAGGCTTCGAAAGCCGGGTCGCTGCCGGCCCGACCGATTTCTTCAATTCCGAATGCGTTTCCTGCGGTGCCTGCGTGCAGGCCTGCCCGACGGCGACGCTCCAGGAGAAGTCGATCATCGAGCACGGCCAGCCGGACCATTCCGAGATCACCACCTGTGCCTATTGCGGCGTCGGCTGCTCGTTCAAGGCCGAGATGCAGGGCACCCGCATCGTCCGCATGGTGCCCTACAAGGGCGGCAAGGCGAATGAGGGCCATAGCTGCGTCAAGGGCCGCTTCGCCTATGGCTACGCCACGCACAAGGACCGCATCACCAAGCCGATGATCCGCGACAAGATCACGGACCCCTGGCAGGAAGTCTCCTGGGAGGTCGCGATCGACCGCGCAGCCAGCGAATTCAAGCGCATCCAGGCCAAGTACGGCAAGGATTCGGTCGGCGGCATCACCTCGTCCCGCTGCACCAACGAGGAGGCGTACCTCGTCCAAAAGCTGGTACGTGCGGCCTTCGGCAACAACAACGTCGACACCTGTGCCCGCGTCTGCCACTCGCCCACCGGCTACGGCCTGATGTCGACGCTCGGCACCTCGGCCGGCACGCAGGACTTCGCCTCCGTGGCGCATTCCGACGTGATCCTGGTCATCGGCGCCAACCCCACCGACGGCCACCCGGTCTTCGCCTCACGCATGAAGAAGCGCCTTCGCGAGGGGGCCAAGCTCATCGTCGCCGATCCGCGCAAGATCGACCTCGTGAAATCGCCCCACATCAAGGCCGATTTCCACCTGCCGCTGAAGCCCGGCTCCAACGTCGCCTTCATCAATTCGATGGCGCACGTCATCGTCACCGAAGGCCTCATCGACGAAGCCTATGTCCGCGAGCGCTGCGATCTCGGCGACTTCGAGGCCTGGGCCCGCTTCGTGGCCGACGAGCGCCACTCCCCCGAGGCGCAGGCGACCTATACGGGTATCGACCCGGCCGAGCTTCGCGCCGCCGCGCGCCTCTATGCCAAGGGCGGCGCCGCCGGCATCTACTACGGTCTTGGCGTCACCGAACACAGCCAGGGCTCGACCATGGTCATGGGCATGGCCAACATCGCCATGGCCACCGGCAACATCGGCATGCTGGGCGCCGGCGTGAATCCGCTGCGCGGCCAGAACAACGTTCAGGGCTCCTGCGACATGGGCTCGTTCCCGCACGAGCTGCCGGGCTACCGCCACGTGTCGGACGATGCCACTCGCGAGACCTTCGAATCGCTCTGGGGCGTTTCGCTCGACCAGCACCCGGGTCTGCGCATCACCAACATGCTGGACGAGGCCGTCGATGGCGCCTTCAAGGGCATGTACATTCAGGGCGAGGACATCGCGCAGTCCGATCCCGACACGCACCACGTCACCGCCGGCTTGATGGCGATGGAGTGCATCGTCATCCAGGACATCTTCCTGAACGAGACGGCCAAGTACGCCCACGTCTTCCTGCCGGGCGCGTCGTTTCTGGAGAAGGACGGCACCTTCACCAACGCCGAGCGCCGCATCTCCCGCGTGCGCAAGGTGATGCCGCCGCTCTCCGGCGTCGGCGACTGGGAGGGTACGATGCTGCTCTCCAACGCCCTCGGCTACCCCATGAACTACAGCCACCCGAGCGAGATCATGGACGAGATCGCGTCCCTGACCCCGAGCTTCTCGGGCGTCAGCTTCGCCAAGCTCGATGAACTCGGTTCGATCCAGTGGCCGTGTAACGAGGCCGCCCCGCGCGGTACCCCGATGATGCACGTGGACCGCTTTGTGCGGGGCCTCGGCAAGTTCATGATCACCGAGTACGTACCCACCGAGGAACGCACGGGTCCGCGCTTCCCGCTCATCCTTACCACCGGCCGCATCCTGTCGCAGTACAATGTCGGCGCGCAGACCCGGCGCACCGAGAATTCGCGCTGGCACGAGGAGGATGTGCTGGAGATCCACCCCTTCGACGCCGAGGTGCGCGGCATCGTGGACGGCGATCTCGTCGCCCTGGAGAGCCGTTCGGGCGACATCGCCCTGAAGGCCATCGTGTCCGAGCGCATGCAGCCCGGCGTGGTGTATACGACCTTCCACCACGCCAAGACCGGCGCCAACGTGATCACCACCGACTACTCGGATTGGGCCACCAACTGCCCCGAGTACAAGGTCACGGCGGTGCAGGTCCGGCGGACGAACCGCCCCTCCGACTGGCAGGCGCGGTTCTTCGAGGAGGATTTCTCGTTGACCCGGATTGCGACCCAACTGAATGCAGCCGAGTGATCACGACGGCCTGATGGCGAACGAAGGGAACAAAGGGGACGTGGCGGTCGAGACCGCCCGGCGCGTCCCGACCCTCGTCGTCGCCTACGACGATCCGCAGCCACGAGGCGGCACACGGCCCCTGGCCGTCGAGATGCCGGTCAACCTCGTCTACGGCACCGTGCCCTATGCGGTGATGATGACGACGCCGGCCGACCTCGTGGACTTCGCCTACGGTTTCAGCCTGACGGAGGGCATCATCGCCGCGGCCGACGAGATCCGTTCGGTCGAGGTCGAGGTCGAGGCGGACGCGACGGAAGGCGGCATGCGCCTTCTCGTCGACCTCGTGCCCGGACGTCTGCGCGAACATCTGGCGCGCAAGCGCGCCATGTCGGGGCGCACCGGCTGCGGCGTCTGCGGGATCGACGACCTCGCGTCGTTGCCGAAGTCCGAGGCGCCGCTGCACGGCGCCGGGCGGGTCACCATAGCGGCGATCCAGCGGGCGCTGCTCGCCATGGGCGACGCGCAGGTCCTGAATGCCGAAACGCGGGCGGTCCATGCCGCGGCCTGGGCGGATCTCGACGGCAACCTCCTGGCGTTGCGCGAGGATGTCGGGCGCCACAACGGCCTCGACAAGCTGATCGGCGCCCTGATCCGGCGCAACACCGACCCGGCGGACGGCTTCGTCGTCATCACCAGCCGCTGTTCCTTCGAGATGGTGGAGAAGGCGGCGAGCCTCGGCGCCACGGTACTGGTGGCGATCTCAGCCCCGACCTCGCTGGCCATCGACCGAGCCCGCCTCCACGGCATGACGCTCTGCGCCATCGCCCGCTCCGATACCCTGACGGTGTTCACCGGCCGTGAACGCCTCGACCTGCCCGCGCAGCCATGACCAAGCGCGATCCCCGTTCCCTCGCGACAGAGTTTCCGAGCCCATGAGCGCCCTGACGTCCGACGAGAAGCTGGTCCGGATGGCCAACCAGATCGCCACGTTCTTCCGGTCCTATCCGGATGAGGAAGCCGTAGCGGGCATCCACAAGCACATCATGGCGTTCTGGACCCCGAAGATGCGCTCCGCTCTCGAGGCCTACGGACCCCATCCGGAGAGCGGCCTCGACCCTCTCGCGCTTCGGGCATTGCAGGACATGCCGATGGCCGACAGCCCGGTCCGTGCCGGGACCCGCGACCCGCACCTGCAGGGCGCCGGAGCCAGCGACGCCGGCTGATCCAACAGAAGTCCGTCCTCGAACGGGACGGGCCGCGCGGTGACGTCCGCACGGCCCTTCCGATTTCGGTCCCGTGGTTCGGACTCAGTCCTTCTCGGGCTCCTTCGTCGTGCCGGGGACGATCGTCGCGCCGCCGATCACGCGGACCGGGCGCTTGCCGTCGGCGGGCACGTCCTTCCAGTTCTGCGCCACCGGTTTCTCCGACGGGGGCGGCTGCACCGAGGCCGGCGTCATGCCGGATCCGGGCGCATCGACCTTGGGTGGCGCGACGGCCGCGTTGGCCGGCGCCGAGCTGGCATCCGACTTCGGCGCGGCTGGCGGCACGTCCGAGAGCTTCGGAGCGTCCGGCACAACGGCAGGCGGGACCGCCTTGGCCGGCGGGTTGAGGCGCACGACCTTGCGGGGAGCCTCGGTTTTCGGCTTGGCCTCGGTCCCGCGCGCATCGGGGTTCAGGCCCATGGGGTTGCGATCCGCCGGCTCGGGCCGGGCCTGCGGGGCAACCCGCAGGCCGGCATCCGGACGGGTCGCGAGGTCGGGACGCGCCGCGAAGTCGGGGCGCGGTCGACGCGCCTGATCCTGCGGGAAGGGGATATCCGCCGGCGGAACGATCCGCTCGGCCTCGCGGATCGGCCGGCGCGGAGCCTCGTCTTCCTCGGTCCAGCCATAGCCGGGCGCGCGACGCACGAGGCGAGCCGGTGCTTCGGGCGCCATGTCGTCGAGGCGCTGGCGGCCTAGAATGCGGCCGTCCCGCGCATCGACGAAGAGGCGTAGGCGGTCGCCGTAGGGATTGGATGCTTCGACGACATAGGCTCGCCCGTCGAAGCGCGGCCGCGTGACATCGGTGAAACCGCGATCGTTCAGGCGCCAGACGACGGCACGCGGCGGAAGCAGCAGGTCGGGTTCGTAGGCGTATTGAGCCTTTGCTGTGCCGACGGCCGTTAGCGCGAACATGCCGGCGATCAAGCCGACGGACAGGGCGCGACGTGGTGGGGATGCACGCATGGGCTTCCTGGGAAACGAAACCATCGCTGTGAGAATCTGAACCGAGGTCGATGCGGAGGCCTGCTGTTCGCGCAGGTCCTCCGCTCCACGATCCGCCGGGTCACTGGAACCCCGCATGCCGCTTGTGCTCGGCTCGCCGTATAGATCGTGGGATTGGGGCAAGATTGCGGGTCTCTGAACATCAATACTTTGCCCGTTCCCACCCGGTGGCGCCTGCGGCAATGACGACGTGGCTCGCGCGGGAACCATGCGCGCGAAAACCGCAGTGTGCGCCTCTGCGCACCCTTGCTGGAGCGGTTAAAATCTGTCACTTTCCTCCGGTAGGACAGTAAAGCTGTCCCATTCCCGGCAGGTGCCTGTCCGGATGGCTGTGAGGATCTCGCTCAGGTGACGTTGCCGGCGACCAAACGAGATTCGAAGCCGGTCGCCATCGCGGCGATCCGGGCCCGCACGGCTTGAAACCAAGCCGGCGTCGAGCCCGCGAGTTGCGGGCGCTTCCTGACCGAAGAACCCGCCAAGAGCCGACGCTGTCGAGAGACAAAACCCGGACGCCCCTCGGGCTCTGGGCATGAAACATGCTCGCATGCGGGCAGGTCGGAGGCGAAAGATGGTGGACGTGGTCGCATCTTCTGAGTTCGGGGCGCTTCAGGCGTCGATTCCCGCCACTCGCGACGGCACCGCGCCGATGATCGTGCGCGATGCGGCCATGCCGAAGGCCCAGGGCCTGTACGACCCGGCCCGCGAAAGCGACGCTTGCGGTGTCGGCTTCGTCGCGGACATGCATGACCGCCGTACCCACGCCATCGTGCAGCAGGGTCTTCAGATCCTGAAGAATCTCGACCATCGCGGCGCGGTCGGGGCCGATCCGAAGATGGGCGACGGCTGCGGTATCCTCGTCCAGATCCCGCATGCCTTTTTCAAAGCCGAGTGCGAGGCCCTCGGCATCACCCTGCCGGAGCCCGGGCATTACGGCGTCGGCCAGTTCTTCATGCCGAAGGACGCCGAGGCGCGCGGACTCGTGGAGGAGATCGTCGAGAAGGCTCTCGCCGACGAGGGCCTGCCCTTCCTCGGCTGGCGCGATGTGCCCGTCGACGCGAGCGATCTCGGGGTGATGGTCAGGGAGACCGAGCCCTGCCACCGGCAGATCTTCATCGGCCGTCCCGCCACGGTGGCCGACGAGGACGCCTTCGAACGGCGCCTGTTCACCGCCCGGAAGGTGATCTCGAACAAGGTCTACGGCCTGAAGGACGAGCGCGCGAGCACCTACTATCCGGTTTCGCTCTCGACCCGGACCATCGTCTACAAGGGCATGGTGCTGGTCGACCAGCTCGGCGACTACTACCGCGACCTGCAGGACGAGCGCTTCGTCTCCGGGCTCGCTCTCGTGCACCAGCGATTCGCCACCAACACGTTCCCGACCTGGCGCCTGTCGCATCCCTACCGGATGGTGGCACATAACGGCGAGATCAATACCCTGCGCGGCAACGTCAACTGGATGGCGGCCCGTCAGGCGAGCGTCGATTCGGAGCTGTTCGGCAACGACATCTCGAAGCTCTGGCCGATCTCCTACGAGGGCCAGTCCGACACCGCCTGCTTCGACAACGCCCTCGAGTTCCTCGTGCAGGGCGGCTACTCGCTCGCCCACGCGATGATGATGCTCATCCCCGAGGCCTGGGCCGGCAACCCGCTGATGAGTGAGGAGCGCCGCGCCTTCTACGAGTATCACGCTGCCCTGATGGAGCCGTGGGACGGCCCGGCCGCCGTCTGCTTCACCGACGGCCGTCAGATCGGCGCGACCCTCGACCGCAACGGCCTGCGCCCCGCGCGCTACCTCGTCACCGACGACGGCCTCGTGGTGCTCGCCTCCGAGATGGGCGTGCTGCCGATCCCCGACGAGAAGATCGTCGAATCCTGGCGCCTCCAGCCGGGCCGCATGCTGCTCATCGACCTGGAGAAGGGGCGGATCGTCTCCGACGAGGAGATCAAGAGCGAGCTCGCCGCCGCGCATCCCTATGCCGAATGGGTCAAGAACACCCAGATCGTGCTGGAGGATCTGAAGCCCGTGATCCCGCGGGCTTCACGCTCGGACGTGTCGCTCCTCGATCGCCAGCAGGCCTTCGGTTACAGCCAGGAAGACCTTAAGCTGCTGATGGCGCCGATGGCCGTCACCGGCCAGGAAGCGGTCGGCTCCATGGGTACCGACACGCCGCTCTCGGCGCTGTCGGACAAGCCGAAGTCCCTGTACTCCTATTTCAAACAGAACTTCGCGCAGGTTACGAACCCGCCGATCGACCCGATCCGCGAGGAGGCCGTGATGAGCCTGGTCTCGTTCATCGGCCCGCGCCCGAACCTGCTCGACATGGAGGGCGCGTCGCGCAAGAAGCGCTTGGAGGTCCGTCAGCCGATCCTGACCAACGGCGATCTCGAGAAGATCCGCTCGATTTCCCATTTCGAGGATCGCTTCGACACCAAGACGCTCGACATGACCTTCCCGGCCGAGACGGGTGCCGCGGCCATGGAGGGCGCGGTCGATCGCCTGTGCGATCGGGCCGAGGTCGCGGTGCGCGGTGGCTACAACATCATCATCCTGTCGGACCGCGGCGTCGGCCCGGATCGCATTGCGATCCCGGCCCTGCTGGCGACCGCCGCCGTGCACAACTACCTGATCCGCAAGGGTCTTCGCACCTCGGTCGGTCTCGTGGTCGAATCCGGTGAGCCGCGCGAAGTGCACCACTTCGCCTGTCTGGCCGGCTATGGCGCAGAGGCCATCAACCCCTACCTCGCCTTCGAGACTTTGATCGCGATGAAGGACGAATTCCCCCCGGACCTCACGCCGGACGAAATCGTCTACCGCTACATTAAGTCGATCGATAAGGGCCTGCTGAAGGTCATGTCCAAGATGGGCATCTCGACCTACCAGTCCTATTGCGGTGCGCAGATCTTCGACGCGATCGGCCTGAACTCGTCCTTCGTCGAACGCGATTTCTTCGGCACGGCGACGACGATCGAAGGCATCGGCATGGCCGAGGTGGCGCAAGAGACCGCACGGCGTCACGCCGACGCGTTCGGCGACTCGCCGATCTACCGGACCAGCCTCGATGTCGGGGGCGAGTACGCCTATCGGCTGCGCGGCGAGAGCCACACCTGGACGCCGGATTCGGTCGCGACGCTGCAGCACGCCGTGCGCCTCGGCCTGCCCGACCGCTACCGTGAATATGCGCGGCTGGTGAACGAGCAGGAGAACCACCTCAAGACCATCCGCGGCCTGTTCCGGATCAAGCAGGCGGCCGAACTCGGCCGGGCACCGGTGGATATCGAGTCCGTCGAGCCGGCCGCCGATATCGTCAAGCGCTTCGCCACGGGCGCCATGTCCTACGGCTCCATCTCGAAGGAAGCGCACGAGACGCTGGCCATCGCGGTCAACTCGTTCGGCGGCCGCTCGAACTCGGGCGAGGGCGGCGAGGAGGTCGAGCGCTTCAAGCCGATGGCGGACGGGCGCTCGCGCCGCTCGGCCATCAAGCAGGTCGCCTCGGGGCGCTTCGGCGTGACGACGGAGTACCTCGTCAATTCGGACATGATGCAGATCAAGGTGGCGCAGGGCGCCAAGCCGGGCGAAGGCGGCCAGCTGCCCGGCCACAAGGTCGACGCCAAGATCGCCAAGGTCCGCTACGCCACCCCCGGCGTCGGCCTGATCTCGCCGCCGCCGCATCACGACATCTACTCGATCGAGGATCTGGCGCAGCTGATCTTCGACCTCAAGAACGTGAATCCCGAGGCCGACGTTTCGGTGAAGCTCGTGTCCGAGGTCGGCGTCGGCACGGTGGCGACCGGAGTGGCTAAGGCACGGGCTGACCACATCACGATCTCGGGCTTCGACGGCGGTACCGGTGCCGCGCCGCTGACCTCGATCAAGCATGCGGGCGGTCCCTGGGAGACCGGGCTGGCCGAGACCCAGCAGACCTTGGTTCTCAGCCACCTGCGCGGGCGCGTCGTGCTCCAGGCGGATGGCGGCATCCGGACCGGTCGTGACGTGCTGATCGCGGCCCTGCTCGGTGCCGACCAGTTCGGTTTCTCCACCGCGCCGCTGATCGCGGCCGGCTGCATCATGATGCGCAAGTGCCACCTGAACACTTGCCCGGTGGGCGTGGCGACGCAGGACCCCGTCCTGCGCAAGCGCTTCAAGGGCACGCCCGAGCACGTGATCAACTACTTCTTCTTCGTGGCCGAGGAGCTGCGCGAACTGATGGCGTCCATGGGCTACACCAAGCTCGAGGATCTCATCGGCCGGGCCGACTTCCTCGATACCTTGGAGGTGATCAATCATTGGAAGGCGCGGGGCCTCGACTTCTCGAAGCTGTTCCACCGCCCGGAGGTGCCCGAGCACGTCGCGATCCGCCACACCGAGAAGCAGCAGCATCCGATCGACACGGTCCTCGACCGTCGCCTGATTGCCGGAGCGCAGTCGGCCCTCGATGGCGGAGAACCGGTGGTGCTCCAGGACGTGATCCGGAACTCGGACCGCACGGCGGGCGCCATGCTGTCCGGGGCCGTGGCCAAGCGCTACGGCCACGAGGGTCTGCCTGACGACACCATCCGGGTCGAACTCTCCGGCACCGCCGGCCAGAGCTTCGGCGCCTGGCTGGCGGCGGGCGTCACCCTGGCGCTCACGGGCCATGCCAACGACTACGTCGGCAAGGGTCTCTCGGGCGGCAAGCTGATCATCCGCCCGTCCGACGCCCTCAAGGCTCCTGGATCGCATACGATCATGGCCGGCAACACCGTGCTGTACGGGGCGATCGCGGGCGAGGCCTACATCCGTGGTTCCGCCGGCGAGCGCTTCGCCGTGCGCAATTCCGGCGCCATCGCGGTGGTCGAGGGCATGGGCGACCATGGCTGCGAGTACATGACCGGCGGCGTCGTCGTATCGATCGGCGAGACCGGACGCAATTTCGCGGCCGGCATGTCGGGCGGCATCGCCTACGTGCTCGACGAGGACGGCTCGTTCTCGGCCCGCTGCAACCTCTCCATGGTCGATCTCGAACCCGTCGAGGAGGAGGACGACCTGATGCGTCGCTTCCACCAGGACGGAGACCTGGAGACCAAGGGCCGGGTCGACATCCTCGCCGACATGTCGGGCCATGACGAGGAGCGTCTGTCGCAACTCATCACCAATCACCTGAAGTATACGGGTTCCCCGCGTGCCAAGGCGATCCTCGACGACTGGGCCGGTTACCGCACCAAATTCGTCAAGGTGATGCCGGTGGAGTACCGCCGGGCCCTGCGGGAGATGGAGATGGCGCGGATGCCGGTGGCGGCCGAATAAGGCCTGCGACACTGACGGAAGTGGCGGATCGGCGCGGATGCCGGTCCGGTGGACGAGAGCGGAACAGGCCGATCCGGCCGCCATCCGCGCGACGGATCAGACAGACTCGCGAAAGACGATCAGACGATGGGCAAGGTCACGGGCTTCCTCGAATTCGACCGGCAGGAGCAGAAGTATCAGCTTGCCGCCGATCGCGTGCGGCACTTCCGCGAGTTCACGCTGCCGCTCGACGAGCATGACCTGAAGAAGCAGGCAGCCCGCTGCATGGATTGCGGCATTCCGTTCTGCCACGGCGATACCGGCTGCCCGGTCCACAACCAGATCCCGGACTGGAACGAACTCGTCTACCAGTCGGACTGGCAGGAGGCCGCGCGCAACCTGCACTCCACCAACAACTTTCCGGAATTCACCGGCCGCATCTGCCCCGCACCCTGCGAGGAGGCCTGCACTCTGAATCTCGAGAACCAGCCGGTGGCTATCAAGACCATCGAGCAGGCCATCGCGGACCGGGCCTGGAACAACGGCTGGGTCAAGCCCGAGCCGGCCGAGCACAAGACCGGCAAGAAGGTCGCGGTGATCGGCTCCGGACCGGCGGGCCTGGCTGCCGCGCAGCAGCTCGCCCGCGTCGGCCACGAGGTCCACGTGTTCGAGCGCGAGCCGAAGGCCGGAGGCCTGCTTCGCTACGGCATCCCCGACTTCAAGATGGAGAAGCGCCACATCGACCGGCGCGTGAAGCAGATGGAAGCCGAGGGCGTCCATTTCCATTACGGCGTCAATGTCGGCGTGAACAAACCCCTCGACGAACTGATTGCCGAGTTCCACGCCGTGCTGTTCGCCGGTGGCGCCGAGGACCCGCGCAACCCGCAACTGCCCGGGCAGGATCTGGAGGGCGTGCACTACGCCATGCCGTTCCTCGTGCAGTCGAACCGTCGGGTCGGCGCCGAGCCGATGCCGGGCAACGGCGAGGCGCCGATCCTGGCTACAGCCAAGAACGTGGTGGTCATTGGCGGCGGCGACACCGCCTCGGATTGTGTCGGGACCTCCTTCCGCCAGGGCGCCCTGTCGGTGACGCAACTCGACATCCGCCCGCGCCCGCCGGAGCGCGAGGACAAGCTCTCGGTCTGGCCGTACTGGCCGACCAAGATGCGGACCTCCTCCAGCCAGGCCGAGGGTGCCGAGCGCGAGTTCCAGGCCGCGACCCTTCGCCTTGAGGGCAAGAAGGGCAAGCTGACCGGCGTGGTCTGCACCCGCGTCGACGAGAAGCGCCAGCCGATTCCGGGCGGCGAGTTCACGCTGCCCGCCGACCTCGTGTTCCTTGCGATCGGCTTTGCCGGCTCGGTCCGCAAGGGCCTATTGGAGGAATCCGGCGTTGTCATGGACAAGCGCGGCAACGTCACTGCCAACGAACTCGATTACCGGACGTCGAACGAGAAGATCTACGCTGCCGGCGACATGCGTCGTGGCCAGTCCCTCGTGGTCTGGGCCATCCGCGAGGGGCGGCAGGCCGCGCGGTCCATCGACGAGGCCCTGATGGGCGCGAGCATCCTGCCGCGCTGAGGCAAGGATCAAATTCGACCCTGTGAACCGGACTGCGGCTGTCCCGCGGTCGCAGTCCGGAACACCGCGGCTCCGCGCATCATTGCTGTCCTGACACCGTAGATGTCGGGACACACACATGACCGAGCCGATGGCCGAACCAAAGATCGAACCCTATGACGGCCCTGCGGGCGGCTGGGGTTCGGCAGGCTCCTTGGCTGAGATCCTGACGCGGGAGCAGATCCCGGTCTCGGGGGCGGCGCTGCTGATGAAGCAGAACAAGCCCGACGGCTTCATGTGCACCTCCTGCGCCTGGTCGAAGCCAGCAAAGCCCAACACCTTCGAGTATTGCGAGAACGGCGCCAAGGCGACGATCTGGGAACAAACCGCCAAGCGCGTCGGACCGGATTTCTTCCAGCGCTACACGGTCACCGAGCTCCTCGGCTGGACGGACTACGCCCTGGAGGAAAAGGGCCGACTGACTCATCCGTTGCGCTATGACCCGGACAGCGACCGCTACGCGACGGTGTCGTGGGAAGAGGCATTCGCCGAGATCGGGCGCGAACTGCGCGCTCTCGAACCGAATTCCGTGATCTATTACACCTCGGGCCGGGCTTCCCTGGAGACGTCGTACATGTATGCGCTGATGGCGCGCATGCACGGCACCAACAACCTGCCCGACTCCTCGAACATGTGCCATGAGCCAACCTCGGTCGGCCTGAAATCTTCGATCGGGTCGCCGGTCGGCACGACGATCCTTGAGGATTTCGAGTCGACGGACCTGATCTTTTTCTTCGGCCAGAATGTCGGCTCGAACGCGCCACGTATGCTTCACCCGCTGCAGGAGGCACGGAAGCGTCGCGTACCCATCATCACCTTCAATCCGCTGCGGGAGCGGGGGCTCGAGCGCTTCACCAATCCGCAGTCGCCGACCGAGATGTTGACGCGGACGTCGACCGAGATCTCGACCCAGTACCATCAGGTGAAGGCGGGTGGAGACCTCGCTGCGATCACCGGCATGTGTAAGGTCCTGATCGCTGCCGACCGTGAGGCCCTGGAAGTCGGGCGACCGCGGATCCTCGACGTCGACTTCATCGCCGAGCATACCCACGGTTTCCGCAAATTCGTCGCGTTCTGCGATGCCCAGGAATGGGCGGACATCGAGGTCCGATCGGGTCTGACGCGAGAGGCGCTCGAAGCGGCGGCGACGGTCTACGCGCGCGCCCGTTCGGTGATCGCGGTCTACGGCATGGGCCTGACCCAGCACCGGCGAGGCACCGAGGGCGTGCAGATGCTCGTCAATCTGATGCTGTTGCGCGGCAACGTCGGGCGTCCCGGCGCCGGACTCTGCCCCGTGCGCGGGCATTCGAATGTGCAGGGACAACGGACCGTCGGCATCACGGAGAAGCCGGAACTGGCACCCCTCGATAAACTCAAGGACCTCTACGGCTTCGAGCCGCCGCGTGAGAAGGGCCTCAATACGGTCGAGGCTTGCGAAGGTATCGTCTCTCGCGACGTGAAGGCTTTCATCGGCCTCGGCGGAAATTTCATCCGTGCCGTTCCCGATACCGTCCGCATGGAAGAGGCTTGGCGGTCCCTGCGCCTCACGGTGCAGATCTCCACGAAACTGAACCGTTCGCACCTCGTGCACGGCGCAGTGTCGTACATCCTGCCCTGCCTCGGCCGAATCGAGGTGGACGAGCAGGCGAGCGGACCACAGGCGGTCTCGATGGAGGATTCGACCTCTTGTTTTCACGGTTCGCGTGGGCAGACCAAGCCAGTCAGCGATCAGGTTCGCTCCGAGCCCTGGATCGTCGCAGAGATCGCGAAGGCACTGCTGCCCGCAAACCCCAAAGTCGATTGGGACAGTTGGGTCGGCGACTACGCCCAGGTCCGCCACGCGATCGAGGCCACCTACCCGGATGTGTTTCACGACTTGAATGGTCGGATGTTCCAGCCCGGTGGCCTGCACAAGCCCCTCGCAGCCCGCAACCGCAAGTGGGAGACGGAAACCGGGAAGGCCAACTTCACCGTCCCCGGGGGCCTGGAGGCCGATCCCGACATGCGGAGCGACAGTCGCGACGTCCTCGACCTGATCACCCTACGTTCCAACGACCAATTCAATACGACCGTTTACGGCTACGACGACCGCTTCCGGGGCGTGAAAGGTACCCGGATGATCCTTTTCATGAACGGCAACGACATGGAGCGCCTCGGCCTCGCAGACGGCGAGACCGTCGACCTTTCCGCCGAGGCCAAGGACGAGTTCCTGCGCGAGGTGAAGGGACTGCGCGTGATCAAGTACGGCATCCCGGAAGGAAACGTCGGCGGCTACTACCCGGAGCTCAACGCGCTGATTCCGCTCTGGCACTACGACGAGCAGGCCAAGACGCCGGCGGCCAAAGCGATCCCGGTCCGCGTCAGGAAAGGCACGCCGATCGCAGTCGCCGATTGATACCTGACGATTTTGCGGGGCCGATCCCCTCGACGCCCGGCCGCGCCGACCCATAAAGGTGGCCATGGAACGCTCCGATGAAGCCCATGACCGCCGTCAGATCATCATCGATCGGATGCTCGCCGAGGCGTTGCGTCCGGCCGCTGCCGATCGCAGCACACGGCACGACGAGCTCCCGGACGATGTGCGGACAGTGGTCGACGTACTCCTGGCCAAGGCCGAGGCGATGCGGCAACGCCGCTTGACCTACGAGGATCTCGAGGAGGCACTGCCACCGCGGGATATAACGGCCGAGGACCTGGAAGCGATCTTCTGGATTCTCTCGGAGCACGGCATCGCGATTGAGGGCGGTGATCCGGCCGGCGATTGAACGCGCTCTCCTTATACTTGGGTTTGACCATCGAGGTCGCCAATCCGGTGGGCCGAGCGTGGCACGTATGGCTGCTCCTTTCCGTCTCTCTCTCGCCTCAGCCGACGAACCGCTCTATAAGCCGCGCTCTTCCGCGGGCTTTCCCATGCCGCGGAGCCGACCGAAAGGCGGAACGGAGACGATCATGGCCGAGCGTTGGACACCGAAGACCTGGCGAAACCTGCCGATCCAGCAGGTGCCCGCCTATCCGGATGCCGCCGCCCTGGAATCGGTCGAGTCTCAGCTCGCGAGCTTCCCGCCCCTCGTTTTTGCAGGTGAGGCGCGCAAGCTGAAGTCGGCACTCGCCCGCGTCTCCACCGGCGAGGCATTCCTGCTGCAGGGAGGCGATTGCGCCGAGAGCTTCGACGAGCATTCGGCCGACAATATCCGTGATTTCTTCCGTGTCTTCCTGCAGATGGCACTGGTTCTCACCTTCGCGGGCGGTTCACCCGTCGTGAAGGTCGGCCGCATCGCCGGTCAGTTCGCCAAGCCACGCTCCTCGCCGACCGAGACACTGGAGGGCGTGACGCTGCCGAGCTACCGCGGCGACATCGTCAATGGACTGACCTTCACGGAAGAGGCGCGAGTGCCCGATCCGCGACGTCAGCTCGAAGCGTACCGTCAATCGGCGGCGACGCTCAATCTGCTGCGCGCCTTCGCCACCGGCGGTTATGCCAACCTCGAGAATTCGCACCGCTGGATGCTCGGCTTCGTGAAGGATTCCCCGCAATCCTCGCGCTATGCGGACTGCGCCGAGCGGATGACCGAGACACTCGACTTCATGCGGGCCATCGGCATCAATCCGGAGACGCATCAGGAAGTCCGCACGACGGATTTCTACACCAGTCACGAAGCCCTGCTTCTGGGTTACGAGGAGGCGCTCACCCGCGTCGATTCGACGAGCGGCGACTGGTACGCAACTTCGGGCCACATGCTTTGGATCGGCGACCGCACGCGTCAGCCGGATCATGCCCATGTGGAATACGCCCGCGGGATCAGGAATCCGATCGGCCTGAAGTGCGGTCCGTCGATGACGGGGGAAGGTCTGATCCGGCTCGTGGATCAACTCAACCCGGCCAACGAGGCTGGGCGCCTGACCCTGATCTGTCGGTTCGGCGCCGATAAGGTGGGCGACCATCTGCCGGGCCTGATCCGTGCCGTCGAACGCGAAGGCCGCAAGGTCGTATGGGTCTGTGATCCGATGCACGGGAATACGATCTCGGCCGGAGGCTTCAAGACGCGTCCGTTCGAGCGGGTGATGCAGGAGATCGAAGGGTTCTTCGGGGTCCATCGCGCAGAGGGTACCATCGCGGGCGGTATCCATCTGGAGATGACCGGCAAGGACGTCACCGAATGTACGGGCGGCGCCCGGGCTTTGACGGCCGAGGACCTGCGCGATCGTTACCACACCTATTGCGATCCGCGTCTGAACGCGGAGCAGGCCTTGGAAGTCGCATTCCTCACGGCGGAACTCGTGAAACGCGAACGCTCGGCGATCGAGCGCCCGCGCTTGGACGCTGCCGAGTAGGATACCAGGTAGACCGGCGTCGCCCTTCGAGCCGGGATGTCCCTCGGGACATTCCCGGCTTCTTCGTGTCAGCTCGCGCCCTCCGGGCCCAGCATCGCATTGCCGAAATGCTGGACGAGGCTCATTTCGAGCTTTCCGGTCATCCCGGAAAGGATTGCCAGCGCCTCGCGGGCCGGCATCGGCGCCTTGTAAGACCGGCGCTCCGTCAGTGCGGCGTAGATGTCGCAGATCGTGAGCAGGCGTACGGTGTCGCTGATCTCCGAACCGACCAGCCCATCCGGGTAGCCCGAACCATCCAGCATCTCATGGTGATGGCGCACGGCGCCGAGCGTTGCTGCGTCACAGCCGCTGTCGCGCAGGATATCGTAGCCGATCACCGGATGACGCCGCATAATGACCAACTCGTCGGCGTCCAGCCGACCGGGCTTGTTCAGGATTTCCAACGGGATTTGCGCCTTGCCCACATCGTGCAGCAAGGCGGCCCGCACGAAATGCTCACGATCCTCGATTCGAAAACCGAGATGCAGGACGAACTGGGCAGCGACGCCGGCCACCAGCAGGCAATGCTGGTAGGTCGCGTCATCGTGGGTCCATACGGTCTCGAGCCATCGCGTCAGACCGCCTTCCTTCACGGCTGCGAGGATCGGATCGAGGCCCGCATCGACTTGTTTCAGGTTGACCGGACCGCCGCCGCGCACACCATCGAAGAGGCCGCTGAGGACCTCCTTTGCCCGCGTGACGTTGCGGATGACGGGCTGTGAAAGTGCGTCCGGCTCCTCGGCTTTGATTTCCGCTCGGAGTGCTTGAACGACGAGGTGCGGGGCCGTGTAAGCCGGAAAACAGATCGTGGCGCCAAGATCGCGCGCATGGCGCAGGTCTTGGTCGGTTGTAGACCGAAGCAGGCAGACAACAGGGATATCCGTCGCCTTGCCGAAATGAAGAAAATTGCGCAGGCGACTGACCGACTCCCGTCGGCTCAGCGTGAGATCGGATACGACGGCACGTGGCCGAACGACCGAAGGACAGTCATCGCCGGCCGCGACGACCTCGCAATGTCCGATCGCTTTGATCAATGTTTCCAACGCTGCACTACGGTCCGGGCGATCCGTAAGCAGGTAGATGGCCCCCTGTGCCATGACGTCCGGTCTTCCTCCAGAAACGCTTATTCTACAAAAAGATTACAAACAAACTCTTTTCATAGCGATGCCATTTGCTTGATCAGAGATATTTTCATTTTTCCAATCGGGGTATAGGTGAACGATAGACGACATGGATTGAGATTCGCTCCGGCATTTCTGTCCCTTGCGAATATCAGAATCAGCTTCATCGGACGATCGATCCGCCTCTTCGCTTCGCGAAGGATATGCAGGATAAATCCTTTTTAGATTCTAAATTTCGATCGCCTCCATCAGGAAGACCTGCGGCAACATTGAAAAGGACAGAAATCCTTATTGCTTAAAAACGCCCCAGCGCACAATTAGTTATGTACATTGACAGATATATTTTTTCAATATTCCTATTAAAAACGTATAAATATATTTATTAGAGCTTTTAAATATTAGAGTTTTAGTTTATAAATTTTCAAAATCGGGTTTATATAGCCTTATTAAATTGAAAAATTGCTTGCTATAAGGCTTTAGACAAGTCTTTATTGGGTTGGTTTTGTTGTTCCGATTTTGCCCTGACCTCTTTGATACGTGAGGGTATTATCGACTAAATACCTCGATGAATTCGAGTGCTTTCGCAGATCATTATTTATCCAAGACTGCCTCCGAACACCCGAGAATCATCGTGGAACTGTTCCTTGGAGCGATTTCGGACCTTTCGGGATTACCGTGGTACACCACATACGATTCCCGCGCTTTGTTCACGTGGCGTTGGGGATCGTGATGGCCTTGTGATCCCTGCCGGCATCGTCGCGGTGCAGGAAGTCACGGCGCGGATGATGTTAATCCGGCGCTTCGATCCCTCGAACTTCGTGTCCTGCATCCTGTGAAGATCGCCATCATCGCGCATCTCAAATTTCCGATCGCTCAGCCTTATTCCGGTGGGCTGGAAATGCACACGCACCTGCTCGCCTCCGCTCTCCAGGCTCGCGGGCATGATGTAACCCTCTACGCTTCGGAGGGATCGGGCGGCGATTTCGGGCTTTCGACTGTCTGTGCACCCACGGGATGCGCCTTCGACGACGTTTCGGAGGCGCGCATCGATGCGGCGGAGCACGCAGCCTATGTCAGGATCATGGATGCGATCGCGGCGGGAAACTACGATTTCGTTCACAACAACAGCTTGCATTTCCTACCACTGGTGCGGGCTGGCGAACTCGCTGTTCCAATGGTGACGGCTCTCCACACGCCCCCCTTCGAGCCGTTCGTCCGCGGCGTGCGGGCGCGAGCGCGCGACATGACCTTTGCCGCCGTCTCCCCATCGCTCGCCCGGGAATGGCACAACCTGATCGGCAAACCGCACGTCATCGGCAACGGCATCGATCTCGGTGCCTTCGCCTACGCGGATCAGCCCAAGGGTAAGCCCCACGCGATCTGGATGGGCCGCCTCGTTCCCGAGAAAGGTCCCCATCTCGCCATTGACGCCGCTCGGGCCGCCGGCCTGCCGCTGAAGTTCGCGGGACCTCGCTCGAACCCGGCCTACTGGGACAGCGAGATTGCCCCGCGTCTCGGTCCTGATGTGACCTATCTCGGGCATCTTGGGCACGATGCCCTCGCGCAACAGGTCGGCGAAGCGCACGTGGCCCTCTGCACGCCGCGCTGGGAGGAACCGTTCGGTCTCGTCCTCGCGGAGTTCCTGGCCTGCGGAACGCCTGTGGCTGCCTTTCGGCGCGGAGCAATTCCCGACATTCTGGACGCATCCTGCGGCGTTCTTGCGGAAGCGGACGACGTCGCCGATCTTGGCCGCGCGGTGACAAAGGCCATCGGTCTCTCGCGGGCCGATTGTCGACGCCGCGCAGAGCATCTGTTCAACGCCGAGACGATGACCGATCAGTACGAAGCGCTGTACGCCCTCGAACTCCAGCGTGCCGCGAGTTCAGCGGCGACCGCCCTTGTCAGCAATGCCTGAGACGGATCTCTCCCTCGGTCGCGCCGTTGTTTGCGTGCCCGCGCGCAACGAGGCGGAGGCGTTGCCGCGCCTGATCCGGTCGCTGAACCGCCAGGAAGGCGCAGGCGACAAAGCGCGCTTGCGCGTTGTGGTCGTCGCCAACAACTGCACCGACGACACGGTCGCATCGTTGCAGACGATGGAGCGGAACGCGGAAATCCCGCGTCTCGATCTGCGGATCATCGAGGCAACGATCTCGCCGCCCGACGCCCACGTGGGTACGGCTCGGCGCCGGGCCCTCGACGCTGGTGCGACGTGGCTGGAGGAGGAAGGTGTCCTGAACGGCGTCCTCCTCAGCAGTGACGCCGACGCCGTGGCGCCGACGGATTGGGTGACGGCAAATCTCCGGGCGCTACGGGATGCCGAACTCGTGGGCGGACGCCTCGTGCTCCACGGCGATGGCGCGGTCGGCGATCCACGCCTCGCTGCCCTGCATGCGAGGATCGAGCAATACTGGATCGCCGTGCGCCGCCTCGAGGAGGTGCTGGATCCTCCGGCCCACGACCCGTCGCCGCGCCACGGCGATCATGTCGCGGCCAGCCTCGCCCTGCGGGCAGATCTCTATCGTCGGGTGGGCGGGTTGCCGATGCTGGCATGCGGCGAGGACAATGCTCTGGTCGCACGGGTGCGCTGGCACGGGGGGCGGGTGCGCCACTGTCCGAACGTGTCGATCGGTGTCTCCGATCGCGGCACCGGCCGTGTGACCGGTGGGATGGCGACCGAGATGCTGCGGCGCGCTCGCGTCGCCGGGGGTCTCGAAAGCTACGACCTTCCGTCGGCGACCCATTGGCGCGCCTTGATCGAGCGACGCAGGAGGTTGGGGCAATGCTTCGCGCACCCGGCCGGCATCGCTCCCGCGTTGCGTGACCTCGGCATCGCCGAATCCGATCTCGCGGCCATCGACCTGGATACGTGTCCCAATGCGATCGGCCTGATCGAGCGGGTGGAAGCCCAGGTCGGCGAAGGAATCCCGCTGGCCGTCTCCATTCCGCTCGACGAAGCTCTGGCCGGGCTGCATGCGATGCTCGCCGAAGGCCAGGCCGTACCCGTCGCGCAGGTCGCATGAGCCGGCGTCCGATCGGGTACTACGTCCATCACCAGGGCGCCGGCCATTGGCAGCGGGCCTGCCTGATCGCCCGGGCCCTCGAACGCCCGGTCACGCTGATCGGGACGCTCGCGGAGTTCGATATCCGCGATGCGTCTGGATCGGTCCTCGACTTGCCGGACGATCGGATCGACGCCGGCTTCGACGGCCGGGACGGGACGGCGGACCGGCCTCACAGTCTGCACTACGCGCCGGTCGGCGCCGACAACGTACGCGCTCGGATGGGTCGCCTCGCGGCATGGATCGCTGAGACCGATCCGGCGCTGCTCGTCGTCGATGTCTCGGTGGAGATCGCCCTGTTCGCGCGCCTGATGTCGGTGCCGAGCCTCGTCGTCCGCCTCGCCGGCGCGCGCACCGACCTTCCCCATCTCGAAGCGTTCCGGGCCGCCGAGCGTCTGCTCGCCTTCTTCCCCCCCGAACTCGATGCGACCGCGACCCCGGACTGGGTGCGCGCCAAGACGGCCTATGCCGGGCTCCTCACGGCCGACATCGCCCCGGATGCGCCGCCGGCGGATGGAACGATCCTCGTCATCTTTGGGCGCGGCGGCGCGGGGGGGCGGCTGTCCGATCTCGCCGCTGCGGCGATGGCCGTGCCCGATCGCCATTGGCACGTCGTCGGCCCGGTCGAGGGCTCCGGTACGCCGACGCCGGTCAATCTGCACGTGCACGGTTGGGTCGCAGACCCCGCGCCGCACATCGCGCGAGCCGATCTGGTGGTCGGCGGGTGTGGCGACGGGGTCGTGTCGGCCGTCGCAGGGGCCGGAAAGCGCTTCGTCTGCTTGCCCGAACCGCGGGCCTTCGACGAGCAGGTCGAGAAGGCTCGCGCGCTCGCGGTGATGGGGGCGGCGATCGAGTGCAAGTCCTGGCCGCATCCCTCGGCGTGGCCAAGCGTCGTCGCGGCGGGGCTTCGGCTCGATCCCGCCGTGATCGGCAGCCTCGCGCGGCCGGGCGTGATTGCCTCGACGGCTGCCCTGATCGACGAGCAGGCCGACCGGGCCGATGCCCGGCGCCGCTAGGCGCCAAGGCCTCAGAAAGGCCGGTCCGCGGGCACCCGCGTCATGGCAATTTCGTCGGCGCCGGGCTGGCGCAGGACCTGAAGATCGTCCCGCCACCCGGCATTGACCAGACCGCGCGCCGCGAAGGCATCGAGCCATCCGTCCATCGGCCAAAGCCCGTGTCGGTCGCGGAAGCGCGCCGCGTTTCGGACGATGTCGGCAAAGTGCTGCAGGGGCGGGTCGCAGGAGAGGTGGTGCTGGTGGAAGGCCTGGCCGCCGGCGCTGAACAAAACCGGGATGCCGAGGGCATCGGCGCGGAAGGCGAGGTCGGTGTCCTCGGCGCCGTAGCCGTCGAATCCCTCATCGAAGCCGCCGAGGCGGTCGAAGGTCGTCGCCCGGACGCCGAAGGCCAGGGACCAGAACAGCCCCGGATTGTCCGACCGAACCCGGCCCTGGCTTGGAAAGTGGCGGACGGGATGGGCCTGCCCGGCCGCGCGCAACCCGGCCTCGGTCCAGCCGTCAGCGACGGCACCAGCTGGTAAGTACCGGATTTCACAGCAGATCAGCCCGTCGGCCTCGGTCAGATCGGCGCTGAGGCGCGGCACGAGATCGGCCGAGGGGATGCAGTCGACGTCGAGGAAGATGAGGCGCTCGGTCGTCGCGGCGTGCCGTCCGGCGTTACGGGCCCGCGCGAGCGGCAGCCCGGTGCTGTCGAGGACGATGCGGCGGATCGGAAAGCCATGATCGGGCAGGGGCGCGGGCTCGGCGCCCATCTCGACGACGATGCAGGCCTCGGGATGCGGCCCACGCGCGACACCTTCGAGCAGACGCGCGAGATGGGCGTCGCGGCCCTTGTTGAGGGTGATGAGGGTGGTGTCGGCGATCACGGGGCGGGCGTATCCATGGCGACGAAGATCTCGTAGGGGCCGGTGAAGCGGTCGATCATCGCCGCCTCCAGGCGAAAGCCGGTCGGATCGTCGGAGATGAGGTCGGTGGTCTGGGAGCGATGGGCGCCGATCGCGGCGGCCTTCGCGGCGCGGTGGGCACCGATGTCGAGGCGCAGACCGGTCGGGGCGGGGCCGACATCGGTGCCCTCGGGCAGGGTCCAACCCCAGACCGGATAAGCGAAAATCCGGATCGAGCCGAGATCGGCCCGCGCGAGGCGGACGATGGCGGCGGCGGCCTGGTGGTCGCAATGGGGATCGTGGCCCCAGGTGACGCAGACGGCGCCGGCATCGGCGTCGCGGGCGATGGCGGCGATCCGGGCGGCGGCGGTCTCGGCGACCGGGCCGGCGCTCGGGACGCCGGCATCGGGCAGGCGGAGGAAGGTCACGGCCTCCGGCGGGACGCCCAGGATACCAACGGCGTATACCGTCTCCGTTTCGCGCAGGTCGCGCAGTTTTGCCGGCGGATAGAGCGCCGAATGCGTGTGCGAGCCGCAGCCGTCGCTGACGATGACGACGCGGACGTCGCGACCCCGTGCGCGGGCCTCGGCCATCAGGCCGCCGCAACCCAGACTCTCGTCGTCCGGATGGGGGGCGACGACGACGAGGCCCTTGCCGTCGGTCAGGGCGTCGAGGTCGCCGACCGGCAGGCGTTCGGCGGCGGCGAGGAAGGCGTCGGCATGCATGGGTGGACTCGGGGGGGTCGTCGGGGACGCGAGCCGCCTGTCTACCCGGGCCAGTCTGATCGATGTCTGAACGGTCGGCCGGTGCCGGCCCGCTACCGGGCGGTGCCGCTCTCCGCGGCGAAGGCGGCGATGCCGCCGGCGGTGGTGAGCCAGATCGCGTCGCGCCGGGCCGCGATCTGGGCGAGCGCCCGGCGCAAGGGGCGCAGGCGCTGCGGCTGGCCGACGATGTAGGGATGCAGGGCGATGCCCATGACCAGGGGGGCGGTGCGCGACTGCTCCAGCATCTCGTCGAAGGCCTCGACGATGGCATCGGCGAATTGCTGCCCGGTCTCCTTGCGGGCGACGATGGCGGGGATGTCGTTGAGTTCCTGCGGGTAGGGCACGGACAGGATGCGGCCGCCGTCGCGGGTGGCGAACCAGGTCGGCTGGTCGTCGTGGCACCAGTCGAGGAGGTAGGTGTAGCCCGCTTCCGCCAGGAGGTCCGGCGTCCGGTGGCTCTGAGAGATCCACGGGCCGAGCCAGCCCTGTGGGGCTTTCCCCTCCTGGGCGGTCAGGATCGCGGTGGCCTCGGCGATCAGGGCCCGCTCCTCGGCCTCCGAGCGGTCGCCCTGGCGCTCGGTGTTGGTGCGGCCGTGCCCGACGATCTCGTCGCCGCGGGCCCGGAACGCCTCGATCAGGCCGGGGCAGTCCGCGTAGAGACGGCTGTTGACCAGCACGCTCGCGGGCATCTCCAAGGCGTCGAGGGTGTCCTTGATCCGCCAGGCGCCGACCCGGTTGCCCCAGTCGCGCCAGGCGTAGTTCAGCACGTCCGGCTGCGGGCCGCCCGGCGCGAGCTCGGCGCCGAGGCCGCGCCCGAAATCGAAGCCCTCGAGGTTGAGCCCGAGATAGACCGCCAGGCGCTTGCCCCCGGGCCAGTCGTAGACCGGCCGGTCGGGCAGGGCGCTGTAGGCGTAGCGGCCGTGTTGCGGCGCGGGCGAATCGGTCATCGGGGGGCTCGGAGAGGGATCGGGGAGACGGATCAGGTCGGGTCGAGCAGCGCGGGCCGGCGCCGGGTCACCCACCGGGTCTCGGCGTCGTAGGCGGCGCCGAGCTGGAGGCAGTCGCGCTCGCCGTTGTTGGGGCCGACGATCTGGATGCCGGAGGGGCGCCCGGCCGGATCGAAGCCGGCAGGCACGTTGAGGGCGGGGAGCCCGCTCATGGTGACGGGAATCGTCGCCTCCATCCAGCGGTGATAGGTGTCCATCGCCCGGCCGCCGACGGATTTGGGCCAGCGCTCCTCGATGTCGAAGGGGAAGACCTGCGCCGAGGGCATGAGCAGGAAGTCGTAGCGCTCCCGGAAGCGGCGCACGGCCTCGTACCAGGCGGTGCGCCCCTCCTGGGCGGCCGCGACCTGGTCCGCCGAGAGGGCGAGCCCGCGCTCCACCTCCCAGACCGCCTCCGGCTTGAGCAGGGCCCGGTAGGCCGGCTCGTCGTAGAGCGGACGCAGGCTGGAGGCGGTCATCCAGGCCCGGAGGGTGAGCCAGTCGCGCCAGACCTTGCCCATGTCGAAGCGCGGGCGGTCCCATTCCACCTTGGCGCCCAGGGCCTCGAAGGCGGGAAGCGCGCTGCGGTCGAGGTCGAGCACGCCCGGCTCGAAGGGCAGGTAGCCCCCGAGATCATCGAACCAGGCGATCCGGGCACCGGTGAAGTCGCGCTTCAGGTCCTCTGCGAAGAGGGCCGGGTCCTGCGTGTTCGAGTAGGGCACCCGCGCGTCGTAGCCGGCCTGGACCGAGAGCAGCAGGCCGAGATCGGCCGGGGAGCGCCCGATCCCACCCGAGACTCCGAGGCCGGGGGTGAAGGCGTCCTTGGTCTCGATCGGGATGCGGCCGTAGCCGGTGCGCAGGCCGAACAGGTTGTTGAAGGCGGGCGGGTTGCGCAGGGAGCCGGCATGGTCGCTGCCGTCGGCCACCGGCTGCATGTGGAGGGCCACCGCCACCGCCGCGCCGCCGCTGGAGCCCCCGGAGGTCTTGCTCGGATCGTAGGCATTGCGGGTGGCGCCGTAGACCGGGTTGAAGGTCTGCGAGCCGAGGCCGAATTCCGGCATGTTGGTGCGGCCGGTGAAGATCGCGCCGGCCTTGCGCAGCCGTTTGACCATGATCGAATCGGCCGCGGCGATGCGATCGCGGAAGATCGGCGACCCTTGCGTGAAGGGCAGGCCCTTCACCGCGTCGATGTCCTTCACCGCGTGGGGGAAGCCATGCAGCGGCCCGAGGAATTCGCCGCGCGCGGCCTGTGCGTCGCGCTCCTCGGCGGCGGCCAGGAGCTCGCTCCGGTCGCGCAGGACCACGATGGCGTTGACGATCGGATTCAGGCGATCGATCTGATCGAGATAGGCGGTCATGACCTCGACGCAGGAGACGCGCCGGGCGTGGATCGCGGCCGACAGGTCGACGGCGCTGAGGCCGAGGATGTCGTCGTCCGACGCCGCGGCCGCCACCGGATCGGCCGCGCTGATGGATGGGTCTGTGTTCATGGTCTGGCTCTGGAACGCGCCCGCACATGCCACGGGCCTTCGGGGTGCCACCGGCCGTCAGGCCGGCAGCCGCCGCTCCTGAAAGGCGTGGCAGGCCACGCCTTCGGCCAGGGCCGGCACCTCGGTGCGGCAGCGCTCGTTCGCGAAGGGGCAGCGCGGGTTGAAGGCGCAGCCCGTGGGGGGATCGATGGGGTTCGGGATCTCGCCCGAGACGGGGATGCGCCTGCGCCCGGTGAGCCCGATATCCGGAACCGCATCGAGCAGCATGCGCGTGTAGGGATGTTTCGGAGCACGGAAGAGTTCCCGTCCGTCTGCGATCTCGACCACGCGCCCCAGATACATCACCCCGATCCGGTTCGCCATGTGGCGGACGACGGCGAGGTTGTGGCTGATGAACAGGTAGGTCAGCCCCAGGCGGTCCTGCAGGTCGCGCATCAGGTTGAGGATCTGCGCCTGGACCGAGACGTCGAGGGCCGAGGTCGGCTCGTCGCCCACCAGGAACTCCGCCTCCGAGGCGAGCGCGCGGGCGATGGCGATGCGCTGGCGCTGGCCGCCGGAGAATTCGTGCGGGTACTTCACCCCGTCGTCGGGATGCAGGCCGACGAGGCCGAGGAGTTCGCCGACCCGGCGGGCGATGGCGACCTCGCCCTGGAGCAGGTTGAAGGCCCGGATCGGCTCGGCGACGATCCGCCGGACCCGCCAGCGCGGATTCATCGACGCGTAGGGGTCCTGGAAGATCATCTGGATGCGGCGGCGCAGGCGGCGGCGGGCGGCGGCCTCGCGCGGGTCGGTCATCGAGATTCCGGTGATGCGCACGTCCCCGGCGCTGGGCGGCAGCAGGCCGACCACCATGCGGGCGACGGTCGACTTGCCCGAGCCCGATTCGCCGACGAGCGCGAAGGTCTCGCCCCGGCGGATCTCGAAGCTGACGCCGTCCACCGCCCGCAGGATCTGCCGCGGCTGGCGCTCGATGACCCGGGCGAGCCAGGGGCGCGACACGTCGAAGGTGCGGCGCAGGCCCTCGATGACGACGTAGGGGGCGTCCGCCGCGCGGGACCCCGGCACGGGCGGCGGCATCACGGGCGCGTTCATGCGGCGGAGGCTTCCGAGCGGTCGTAGAGGTGGCAGGCGACGCGGTGCGCCCCGACCGGGATCGGGTCCGGCCGCTCGACGAGACAGCGGGCGAAGACCGAGGGGCAGCGCGGGTGGAAGGCGCAGCCCTTCGGGATGTTCGAGAGGCGCGGCATCGCGCCCGGGATCTGGGCGAGGCGGTCCGTCTCCTGGGCGAGCGTCGGGATCGCGCCCATCAGGCCCTTGGCGTAGGGGTGGAGCGGGCTCTGCACGACGTCGCGCACCGGGCCGATCTCGGCGATGCGGCCCGAATACATCACGGCCACCCGGTCGGCGGCCTCCGCGATCACGCCCATGTCGTGGGTCACCAGCATCACGGCGGTGCCGCGCTCGCTGCCGAGGCGCTTCAGGAGCGCGATGATCTGGGCCTGGACCGAGACGTCGAGGGCCGTGGTCGGCTCGTCGGCGATGATGAGCTCGGGCTCGGCGGCGAGCGCCAGGGCGATCACCACGCGCTGGCGCATGCCGCCGGAGAATTCGTGCGGATAGCCGTCGATCCGCCGCTCCGGCGCCGGGATGCCGACCTCCGCCAGGAGGTCGATGGCGCGCCGGCGCGCCGCCTTCTCGGAGAGGTCGGTATGGGTGCGGATGGTCTCAACGATCTGCCGGCCGACGCGGTAGAGCGGGTTGAGGCTGGTGAGCGGGTCCTGGAAGATCATGCCGATGCGCCGGCCCCGGATGCGCCGCATGGCCTCCGGCGACAGCGTGTCGATGCGCTCGCCCCGGAGCAGGATCTGCCCACCAACGATGGCGCCGGGCGGATCGATGAGGCCGATCACCGCCGAGCCCGTGACGGACTTGCCCGCCCCGGATTCGCCGACGACGCCGAGGATCTCGCCCCGGGCGATGTCGAAGGAGACGTCGTCGATGGCCGTGAGGGTGCCGCGGCGGCCCGCGAAGGCGACGCGCAGGTTGCGGACCGAGAGGACGGGCTCTGTCATGGCAGCTGTGTCATGCCGGCGCGATCACTGGAGTTTCGGGTTCAGGGCGTCGCGCAGCCAGTCGCCCAGGAGGTTGATCGCCAGGACGAGGCCGGCCAGCGCCAGGCCCGGGAAGGCGACGATCCACCACTCGCCGGAGAACAGGAAGCGGTTGCCGGTGCGGATCAGGGTGCCCAGCGACGGCATCGAGTCGGGCAGGCCGGTGCCCAGGAACGACAGCGTCGCCTCGGTGATGATGGCGAGCGCGAGGTTGATGGTGGCGATGACGAAGACCGGCCCGAGCACGTTGGGCAGGACGTGCCGGACCATGATGACCGGCGAGGACAGGCCGATGAGCCGCCCGGCCTGGACGTAGTCCTTGTTCTTCTCCACCAGCACCGAGGAGCGCACGGTGCGGGCGTACTGCACCCAGAACGACAGCCCGATCGAGAGCACGATGAGGCCGATGGCGGCGTTCGTGTCCATCTGGCTCCCCAGGGCCGCCTTGGCGACGCCGTCCACCACCAGGGCGATCAGGATCGCCGGGAAGGTGAGCTGCACGTCGGCGATCCGCATGATCAGCGTATCGACGAAGCCGCCGAAATAGCCCGCCACCAGCCCGAGCAGGATGCCGAGCGCGCCGGAGACCAGGACGCCGAGGAGGCCCACCACCAGGGACAGCCGGAGGCCGTAGAACACCGCCGAGAGCACGTCGCGGCCCTGGTCGTCGGTGCCGAGGGTGAAGGGGGCGACGCCGTCGGCGTACCAGAGCGGCGGCAGGTTCGAGTTGATGAGCTCGAGCTGGGCCGGGTCGTAGGGGTTCTGCGGCGAGATCCAGGGGGCCGCCAGCGCCAGCAGGGCGAGGACCAGCGTCACCGCGAAGGCGCCCATGGCGAGCTTCGAGCTTCGGAAGCTGGCATAGACGTCGGAATCGAGGACGCGCGCGAGCATCGAGCGCTTGGCCGGCGCCGGCGGGAGGAGGGGAGCGTCCTGCACGGAAGCGCTCATGCGGCGCGTCCCGTGGACAGGCGCAGGCGGGGATCGACGATGGTGTAGAGCACGTCCACCACGAGGTTGATGACGACGAAGATGGCGGCGACCAGCAGCAGGTAGGCCGCCATGATCGGGATATCGACGTTCTGCACGGCCTGGACGAAGAGCAGGCCCATGCCGGGCCACTGGAACACCGTCTCGGTGATGATCGAGAAGGCGATGACCGAGCCGAGCTGCAGCCCCGCGATGGTGATGACCGGGACCAGGGTGTTCTTCAGGGCGTGGCCGAGATGGATCGAGCGGGTGGTCAGCCCCCGCGCCCGGGCGAAGCGGATGTAGTCGGTGCGCAGGACCTCCAGCATCTCGGCGCGCACCAGCCGCATGATCAGGGTCATCTGGAACAGCCCGAGGGTGACGGAGGGCAGGATCAGCGCGCGCAGGCCCGAGGCGGTGAGGAAGCCGGTGGTCCACCAGCCGAGCCGCACGGTGTCGCCGCGCCCGAAGGAGGGCAGCCAGCCCAGCGTCACCGAGAACAGGAAGATCAGCAGGATACCGATCAGGAAGGTCGGCAGGCTGATGCCGACGAGGGAGATGGCAAGGAAGACCTTGGCGAGCCAGGTGTCGCGCCGCAGGGCGCAGTAGACCCCCATCAGGATGCCGACGGAGAGGGCGAAGAGCGTGGCGCAGAGGGCGAGTTCGAGGGTGGCGGGCATGCGCTCGGCCAGCAGCGCCGAGACCGGCTGGCGGAACTGGTAGGAGGTGCCGAACTCGCCGCGGGCCACGTTGCCGGCGTAGCGCAGGAACTGGACCGCGACCGCGTCGTCGAGGCCGAGGTCCTTCCGGATGGCGACGCGCTCCGCGTAGGGCGTGTCGACGCCCACGATCTGGTTCACCGGATCGCCGGCGAAGCGGAACATCGAGAAGGCAATCAGCCCGACCGCGAACAGCACGGCGACGGACTGGAGCAGACGCTGGAGGACGAAGGCGATCATCGGCGGGCGATCCGGTCGTGCACATCGCCAAGACCGGCACGCCGAGCGATCGCAGAACGTGGCGCGCCGTCATTCCGGGGCGCCGCAGGCGAGCCCGGAATCCAGGACCGCCGACGGTGTAAAGTCCTGCACCACCTTCGTGTCTGGATCCCGGGCTCCGCTGTGCGGCCCCGGGATGACAGGGTGCTGCACGAGCCATCTCGGCGGACACACAAGCGGATGCGATCGCCCTGTCCCCGCCGGGCGGAGACGCGGGGCGGTGCTACATCCTGAAACCGATCGGCCATGAATGTCACGGCTGCTTCGAGACCCAGTACAGCATCAGCATGTTGTCCGGCCGCTGGACCAGGGTGACCTTCTTCGAGACGCCCCAAGCCAGGGCCTGCTGGTGCAGGGGGATGAAGCCCCAATCGGCCTGGATGGTGTCGAAGCCCTCCTTGATCTCGGCGTTGCGCTTGGTCTGGTCGCTCTCGGCCTCGACGGAATCGGCGAGCGCGTCCACCTTCGGGTTGCAGTAATTGCCGAGGTTCCAGTTGCCGCGTCCGGGCTTGGAGCCGCCCCGGCAGCCGGCGATCTCGAACAGGATGTTGTGCGAATCCTGGGAGGAGGGGGTCCAGCCGACGAGGTAGAACGAGGTGTCGTAGGCCGGCGCCAGGACCTTGGCGAAGTACTTGGCCTTGGGCTGCGCGTTGAGGTTCACCTTCACGCCGACCCGGGCCAGCATCGAGACCACCGCCTGGCAGATCGCCTCGTCGTTGACGTAGCGGTCGTTGGGGCAGTCCATCCCCAGCGAGAAGCCGTCCGGATAGCCGGCCTCCGTGAGGAGCGCCTTGGCGCGCTTCGGGTCGTAGTCGGGCCGCTTGAACTCGCCGGCGCGGGGGAACAGCACCGGCGCGATCAGCAGGGCGGAGGGCACGGCCTGCCCGCGCATGACGCGCTTGGCGATCGTCTCCTCGTCGATGGCCCGGTAGAAGGCCTCGCGCACGCGCACATCCTTGAACGGGTTCTTGCCCTTGACGTTCGAATCCTTCAGCTCGTCGCGGGACTGGTCCATGCCGAGGAAGATCGTGCGCAGCTCCGGCCCGGCCATGACGGTGGCGGTGCCGCTGGCATTCACCCGTTGGGCGTCCTGCAGCGGCACGGGGTCGATCCAGTCGACCTCGCCGGAGATCAGGGCGGCGACCCGGGTGGCGTCGTTCTGGATGGTGGTGAAGACCGCCTCGTCGAGGTTCGATTCCACCTTGCCCCAGTAGTTGGGGTTCTTCTTGAACACCGTGCGCACGCCGGGCTGGTGCTCGGTGATGATGAACGGCCCAGTGCCGTTCTCGTGCAGGGCGGCGTAGCTGGTCGAAGTCGCGCTCGGCAGGGTGGGGGCGACGGCGCCGTTCTTCTCGGCCCAGGATTTCGACATGATGTACCAGGTGGAGAACTGGTACAGGGCGATGGGGTTGGGGCCCTTGAGCTTCATGTCGACGGTGTGGTCGTCGATCTTCACCCACTCGGCGTCGGACGGCACGTTGGTGGTGAAGTTCGAGCCCGGCGCCCGCACGCGGGTAGCCGAGAAGATCACGTCGTCGGCCGTGAAATCCGAGCCGTCGTGGAACTTCACGCCCTTGCGCAGATGGAAGCGCCAGCGCGTCGGCTCCGGATTCTCCCAGGATTCCGCCAGCATGGGGGCGAGCTTCAGATCCTTGTCGCGCGTGATCAGCGAGTCGAAGACCGCGCCGTGCATCCCGATCGTGAAGCTTTCCTTCAGGGAGTAGGGGTCGAGGGACTTGATGTCGCCCTGGAAGGCGAAGCGGAAGACGTTCGCGGCCGCGGCCGGCACCGTGGCGGTGAGGCCGACCAGTCCGGCGAGGGCGGTGGCCGAGACGAACGCTTTGACCGTGGACTTCAACAAGGCACCCATCCTCTTCGCGCTTACATCCCAGGCGGCTGGCGACACCTTGGCACGGATCACCTTGGCATGGATCGGGCCAAGCCCGAACCCGGTTCTCGCCGCCGTCCACGCCGATGCGGCTCGGCGCCCCGCCGCCCACCGACCGGGCCCCGTCATGCCCAAAAATCGGTCAATAGCCACGAATCGGTCAAGTCCCACCCCGGTCGGAGCCGGGTGCGCCGGCGTCGCGGCCGAACAGGGCGGCACCGGGACCGGTTGAACCCGCATCCCCGATCCGAACCGGCTGCTGCGGGAGACCGGCGCGAATCCGGGATGACGTGATGCGTAGCCCAGCCTCCCCGGCCGCGCCCGCCGCTCCATATCAGGGGCTCGGCACGGCCGGGCGGGCAGGGCGCGAGACGCCCGGTGCCGTCCGCAGGCAGGGAAGATCCGGAGAGTTGGACATGGCCGATCTCGAGCACACGCTTCAGCGCTTCCAGGGCCTCCTGATCGCCGAGCAGCCCGTCGATATCGGCGAGGCGGAGGATGCGATCTGGGCCTATCTCTCGCAGGCGCAGGGCCTGTCGGCGCAGATCGAGGCCCTGGACCGGCTCCAGGAGGCGGTCGGGCGCTGGGACAGCCGCTCGCCGTTCCTGCCGCACCTGCGCGCGGCCCTCGACCGGCACCGCACCCGGCTCGCGGAGCCCTCGGCCTGAGCGTGGCCGCGACGCCCCTGCGCCTCCTCACCTACAACATCCGTCACGGACGCGGCAGCGACGGGCGGGTCGACCTGGGGCGTGTGGCCTCCGCCATCCGGTCCAGCGGCGCCGAGATCGTCGCGCTGCAGGAGGTCGATCTCGGCCGCGCCCGCACCGGCGGGGCCGACCAGGCCCGAGACATCGCCGACATCCTGGGGATGCGGCACCATTTCCACGCCGCCCTGCACGTCGCGGCGGAGCGCTACGGCGACGCGATCCTGACCGCGCGGCCCTCGCGGCTCGTCAGGGCCGGCGCCCTGCCGGGGCTCGCCGGGCGCCCCGGCCTCGAACCGCGCGGCGCGCTCTGGGTCGAGGTCCAGGTCGGCGCCCATCGGCTCCAGGTCCTCAACACCCATCTGGGTCTGGTCGCGCCCGAGCGGGGGGCGCAGCTCGCCGCGCTCCTCGGCCCCGACTGGGTCACGGCGGCCCTCGCGGCGGGGCCGGTGGTGCTGGCCGGGGACTTCAACGCGACGCCGTGGTCCCGGGCCTATCGCCAGATCACGGCGCGCCTCGCGGATGCGCGCGCCCTGGCGCGGACCCGGTCCGGCCGCGCGACCTTCCCGAGCCGCTGTCCGGTGCTGCGCCTCGACCACGTCTTCGTGGGCCCCGCCCTCGCCGTGGACCGGGTCTCGGTGCTGGGCGACGGCGCGGCGCGGCACGCCTCCGATCACCGGCCGCTCCTGGCGACGCTGACCGTCGAGGCGGGGGCGAACGCCGCCGACAGGCCTCAGGAGGCGCCGGCCGTCGCCTCCGGGGCCTGAGCCGCGAGCGCGGTCTCGGGCAGGTCCCGGCCGCGCAGGGCCTGCAGGGCCGAACCCCGGCGCCAAGGCCGCCAGGCATCCTGGGTGCCGACGGGGTCGCCGAGGTGCCAGGCCTCCACCAGGCGGGCGACCAGGCCCCGCCGCGAGGCGACGACACGGCAGAGCCGTCGCGGGGCCACGAGCGCCGGATCGTCGAGGACCGCCCGCAGGGAGCCGCGCCGGCGCACGGCCTCTTCGAAGACCTCCCGTGGACAGCCCGCATGGTGTGCGACGAGGCCGTCGCGCAGGCGGGTGATAGCCGTGCGCAGGATCGGGTCGTCCACCCCCGGGGCCGCCTCGATGGCGAGGTCGCATTCGCTGTCGTAGCCGAGCGAGCGGTTGTTGAGGTTGGTCGAGCCGACGCGCACCAGCCGGTCGTCGAAGATGCCGACCTTGGAGTGGACCAGGATCGGCCGGCCCTCCGGCGTGTGCGGCGCCAGGATGCGCAGGCGATCGTGGCGGTCGGCCGCGCGGAGCCGGCGGATCAGCCCCCGCCGGGCACTGTCCATGGTCAGGCGGTCGAAGCCGTTCGGGCTGCGCTCGGCCACCACGATGATGATCTCGGGTCCCTCCGGCTCGGCCAGCCGCGCCACCAGCGCGTCGCCGATCAGCGGCGCCGTGAGGTACTGGTTCTCCAGGTAGATCACCCGGCGGGCGCCGCGGATGGCGGCGCCGTACAGCTCGGCGTTCTCCCGCACCGCCTCCCGCCGGGCGGTTTCCGGCCAGGTGCGCGCCAGCGCCACCGGGGTGTCGACGAGGAGCGGGGTCAGGGTCTCGGGCCAGGCCGTGTCGCCGCGCATGGGCGGGGGCGCCAGGCGCTCGCCCGTGGCATCGAGCCAGCGCTGGCGGGCCAGATCGCCGAGGGCCGCCGCGGCCGGTCCCTCGACCGCCATCATGATGTCGTGGCGCGGTGGGTAGGTTTCGCCGCTCGGCAGGCGCCGGCGCGGGTCCCGGTCGCGATGGGCGGGCGTGTCCCAGCGGTTGGCCTCGAAATCGCCGCCGCCGCAGAAGGCCACGGCGTCGTCCACGACGAGGATCTTCTGGTGCTGGCAGGCGCCGGTCGGCAGGGTCGCGTCGACCCGGTAGGTGATGCCGGGGCCGAGCCGCTCCCGGATCGCCTCCGGCGTCAGGTCGCGCCCGGCCGAGAGCGGCCAGGGCATGTCCCAGATCAGGAGATGGATCGCGAGGTCGGGCCGGCAGGCCCGCATCCGGCGCAGCAGGTCCTCCAGGGTCTCGCCCTCGGGCGCGTGGCTGCCGTCCGGCGCGAGGCGCAGGCGCGGGTCGAAGCTCCAGCCGACCAGGAGGACGGAGTGGCGGGCGGCCAGCATCGCCGCGCGGGCCGCGGCGAAGTAGGCGGCCCCGTCATGGAGCAGCGCGACCCGTTCGGCCTGCTCGATGCGCCAGCAGGTGTGGCCCGGGCGAAGCCAGCGCGCGGCGGGGTGGGGCGGGTCCGGCGGGTGGATGCGCGACGGCGCCGTCCCGCGCGGGGCCAGCTGCAGGCCGCGCGCGGCGAGCTTGGCCTTCACGCGCCGCCGGGTCACCGCGATTGCCGCCAGCGTCGCGACCAGGCCGAGCCCGAGGGGAATCCAATGGGCCGCCGGATTGCCGGCGCTGCGGCCGATCACCCCGAGATAGACGCAGAGCACCGTGCCCGGCACCATGCCCAGGAGGGTGGAGACGAGGAAGTCCCGCATGCGGACCCGCGTCAGGCCGAGCACGTAGTTCTGGACGTTGAACGGCACGAAGGGGCTGACGCGCATCAGGGTCAGGAGGCGCCAGCCGCCATCGCCCACCGCCTCCATGGTCGCGCCCATGGCGGGGCGGCGGGCGATGAGGCGCTCGACCCGCTGGCGCAGGATGCCGCGCGCGGCGAGGAAGGCCAGGACGGAGCCGATGGTCGCCGACACGAGGACGAGGGGCAGGGACCACCAGCCGAAGGCGAGGGCGCACGCGATGGTCAGGGGGGTGCCCGGCACCACCAGCAGCGTGGCCAGGACAAAGAGGGCCGCGAAGGCGATGGGTCCGAAGGGCCCGAGCGCGGCCGCCCAGGCCCCGAAGGCCTGGAGCCAGGCCTGGACCGGCAGCAGGAACCATGCGGCGGCGAGAGCCGCCAGTCCCAGGACGATCAGCATCCAGGAGCGGAGTTCTGTCGACGTCAAAGGCCCATGCTCGCGTTCCGCCGGTCGGATCTCGTGCGTCTCGCCATCGGTTGCCAGACCCCGTTCCTTTGCCGGACAATGCCAAAGAATGTTTTGCCGGGCGAGACGTTGCGCTGCAGCAATCGCCTTTGCACCGGCGCGGCACATCCGCTAACGCTCGGGCCGTCGCCGGGTGAAGACCGGACCGATCACCGGCCGGTCCTTCGGACGCCGGCGCCGCCTCCTACCCCGACCGCTCGCCGGCCCGACGGACCGGCCGGCGATCTCGGAGTCCCTCCACGAGCACCCGCCTCCACGAGCATTCGGAACCCCGACCATTTCCCAGGATCGCGAGATCACCTTTCGCGGGCGCGGCCACGGCGTTCTTCGCGGCGCCCGGCTTCGCCTGACCGTCTGCCCGCTCTGCTCCCAGGCCAATACGCCCCGGGGAGCGGAGGCCGGCCAATGTGCGTGGTGCGCCTACGTTCCGTCCCCGGACGACGTGGAACCGGCGCGGCCGGAGGAGCCGGCGGACCGGCCGACCCTGGTCCCGTAGCGTCCGGCCGGGCCGCTCGCCGTCAGGCCTCCGGCCGGTCGCCCTCCGGCCCGCCCTCCATCAGGCACCGATAGGCGGCTTCGGCCGGTCCGTAGCTGCCCCCGGCCGCCGCGCGCAGGCGGTCGCGATCGGTGATGGTGATCCGCCCGCGCCGGGCCCGGATGTAGCCGGCGCCCTCGAGGCTCTGGACGGCCAGGGTCACGCCCGAGCGCTGCGCCCCCAGCATCAGCGCCAGGACCTCGTGGGTGAGGAGGAGTTCGTCGCCCTCGACCCGGTCGTGGCACATCAGGAGCCAACGGGCGAGGCGGGTCTCGATCCCGAAGCTGGCATTGACGAAGGCGGTCTGGCGGGCCTGGAACAGCTCCGCCTGCACGAAGCGGAACAGGTGGCGGCGCAGCGATTCACTGCGCTCCATCGCGGCGTGCAGATCGGGCAAGTCGATCGCGAGCGCCCAGCCGCCGATCTGCACGATGTGTTCGTAGGGAGAGGTCCGCGACCCGAGGATGACCGTGGAGGCCCCGACGAACCCCTCCGGACCGATCATCCCGACTTCGAGCCGGGTCGCCCCGCCCTGCATGATGACCGAGACGAGACCGGTTTCCACGAAATAGGTCCGCTCCAGCTCTGCGCCGCAGGGGACGAGTACCTCACGGGCGGTCAGTTCCAGGCGCCGCAGCCGCGGCCGGAGCAGGGCTAGGTCGTCCGACGAGAGCGTTCGCAGCAAACGATTACGCGACGAGATCGGCATTCCAGAACGACAGAGCTTCCTCTCTCGGCAGAGAGAAACAAGCTTCTCGCGCCGGGTCTCGGCCATAGCGAAGGTTCCGCGCTGGATCAATCGCAGCTGTGAACGCTCGAAAACGCGACTCAGACCGAGCGTTTGCTGTGCATAAACATAGGTTAACTGTTGGGAATCGGACGGATCAAAGTCCCGATCTTACGTCTCCTCGGCGTCCGCGATAATTATGTGCCCAATCGGGAGCCGTTCGGCGGTGGTGACCGTTAGGAGCGCGACAGGAATCCGTGTCGGGGCGGCGAACGGACGTACATCTCACGACCGGCGGAGGGCGCCGCCGCCGCCAGTCTCGCGAGACCCTCCTTTCCGTTCCGCCCGCCATCCTCCCGCCCGGACAACCCGCCCGACCGCCGATCGTCGCGCCGCCGGGCGCGGGCGATCGCAACCCGACATCGCCGCCAGGATCACGGACATCGTCTTGCCGTCTCTTTCCCAGATTCCGACCACCGCGGCGTCCAACCCGCTGATCCGCAAGCTGGAAGGGTTCGGGCCGCTCTCCGGGGACGATCGGGCCGTGCTCGAACGCGTCAGCGGCCAGGGTCACACCATCGGACCGCGCGTCGACCTGATCCGCGAAGGCGACGCGCCGGACGGCGTGATCCTCATCATGGACGGCATCGCCTGCCGCCAGAAGCACCGGGCGAACGGAGCGCGCCAGATCACCGCCTATCTCGTTCCCGGCGACACCTGCGACCTCGACGTGGCGCTGCTCGCTCAGATGGACCACACCATCACGACGATGTCGGCCTGCCGCGTGGTGCGCCTGCCGGTCGAGGTGGTGCGGACCCTCCTGGAAGACCATCCGGCCATCGCCCGGGCGCTGCGTCTCGCCACGCTGGTGGACGAGGCGACGCTGCGCGAATGGCTCGTCAATGTCGGATGCCGCTCCGCGATCGAGCGCATCGCGCACCTGTTCTGCGAACTCCTCGTGCGGTTGCAGGTCGTCGGCTACGCCAGCGAGGATTCCTACGAATTTCCGATCACCCAATTGGATCTCGCGGACACGGTCGGCCTCTCGAACGTGCACGTGAATCGCTCGCTTCAGGAACTCCGGCGCCGAGGCGTGATTGAACTCAAAGGGCGGACCCTGAAAATTCTCGATCGTCAGCGTCTGAAGTCCATCGCGGAATTCAACTCGAAATACCTGCTTCCGGGGACGCGGGCTTCGGCATGACCATGAAACTCCAGCCCGTTCAGATTGCGACGGGCAGCAAGGACCAAGAGAGCCGGTTGGTTTTCGTGGATGGCATGCTCGTCGCCGTGCTCGTGCAACTCTCCAGCGAGCACGAGTCCGTGGCGGGCCACTGGTTCCTCGAAGTCGGGTTCGGGCGCGTCGACGGCCTGCATGCGCCGATCTTCGCCGACCTCGACGAGGCCCAGGCCTGGATCGCCGGCAAGCTCTCCGAGACGGTGCCCCCGGGCTGACGGGCCGGGATTCGCCCCGATCCGCCGGGGCTCCCCCGTCGAGGGCCTGATCGGGACCGGGTTCAGACCTTGAAGTTCATCAGCAGGGCGCTGGCCGAAGGGGTGTTCGCACGGGTGCCGGCGGCGCCGTAGGGGCTCGTCTGGTCCTGGCGCGCCTGCAAGTGCCGCACGAAGGTCGCCAGGAGATCGTTGGTGCTCTGGGCCGTGGTGTCGGCCGCGGGCGCGGCGGCGAGGCCCGCCCCGGACGATCCTCCGGCCTCTCCGCCGAGGACCGACTTCAGGGTCTCGGCCTGATCGCTCGTCAGGCGCCCGCCCTGGACCTGCTGCCCGATGAGGTCGTCGATCCGCGCCTTCAGGTCCGCCGGGTCGAGGCGCGCGGAAGTGGCCGCGCCGGGGCCGTCCGACCCCTTCAGGGCGGCGTCGATGCTGTCGACGGCCGTATCCAGCGCGGTCTGGTCGGTGCCGCTGATCGCACCGGAGGCCGCCTGCGCCGCGATGCGGTCGTGGGCGCGAACCTTCGGTGACGGAAAGACCGGAGCCGGCCCGGTCGAGATCGACGACATCGCGATCCTCCTGTCTGGGGCTGTGTCCGGCCGCCAGGATGGGCCGGCGCGGTTAACGCATCGTGAGCGCCGGGGCGCGGGTCGCTCACCCCCGCAGGGCGAGCACGAGCAGCACCACCGTGGCGACGGCCGGGACGGCACAGAGCAGGAGGTCGATGAGGAGGGCGGGCCGCTCCCGGACGGCGCGCCGGGTGCGGGGGCGGGGCGACAGCGCCGCGGCGCCGGACATCACTCGGCCCGCGATTGGTCGAGGGCCGACGCCATCCGGTCGAGGGCCGGACGCCGATGTGCGGCGACCCGCATCGGAGCCGGGGTCTCCGCGACGTCGATCCGCTCGGGCGCCGGGCGGCCGGCGTGGTGCAATCCGAGCCCGGACAGGCCGAGGCCGGCGACGACCGCGAGCCCACGGGCGATCATGGCGATGGGCCGGCCGGCCGGGATCGTCCTGACGCGCGTCGCTGGCGATCGCAGCGGCGGCAGCGATCCGGTCGTCGTCGGGAACCTCGTCTCGGCCATCACGGCGCTCCGGTGCAGGATCGGCGGGCCCAGCGATACGTGGGTAAATTTCCCACGTCAATTGGATACGCATGGGATTTTGTGCGGCGGCGCACGGCGTGGGATTGTGTCCCACGGGCTGATGGCTATGGTCCTGCGATGGTCGATTCCTCCGAGACGCCCGCCGAGGGCGCGAACCTGCATGCGCCCGTCGCGCGTCTGCTGCGGCCGCTCGTGCGCCTGTTCGTGGCCCGCGGCATCACCTTCCCGGCCCTGACCACCCTCCTGCGCGAACTCTACGTGAACGTGGCCGAGTACGATTTCGCACTGCCGGGCAAGGAGCAGACCGACAGCCGCGTCAGCCTGCTCACGGGAATCCACCGCAAGGAGGTCAGCCGCCTGCGCGGGGCGGGCGCGCCGGTGAGCGCCGTGCCGTCCTCGGTGTCGCGCAGCAGCCGGATCATCGCGCGCTGGCTCGCCGACCCCGCCTTCACCGATGCCGAGGGCCATCCCCGGCCGCTGACGCGGGCCGGCGAGGGGAAGGGGCCGTCCTTCGAGGATCTCGTCACGGCCGTGACCCGCGACCTGCGTCCGCGCGCGGTCCTCGACGAGTGGCTCGACCGGGGGCTCGTCGTCGCCGATGGCGACGGCCACATCGTCCTCGCCGAGGCGGCCTACGTCCCGAAGGGCGGTGGCGAGTCGCAGCTCTATTACTTCGGCCGCAACCTGCACGACCACATCGCCGCGAGCGTCGCCAACATCACCGCCCCCGACCCGCGCTTCCTGGAGCGCGCGGTGCATTACGACGGCCTGTCGAAGGATCTGGCCGAGCGCCTGGAGGTCCGCGCCCGCGAGATCGCCATGGAGGCCCTGCAGCAGGCCAACCGCGAGGCCCACGCGGCCTGCGAGACGGATGCCGGCGGCAGCCATCGCTGGAATTTCGGCGTCTACATCTACGCCGAGGACGCGCCGCCCGCAGCGGCGAAGGCGTGAGGGCGCCCGCCATGCGCGCACCGAACCGCCGCGATGCCCTGCGCCTGCTCGCCTCGGCGCCCTTCGTCCTGGCATCGACGGCCCAGGCCGACCCGCAGCCGCCGATCCGCGACCAGGGCATCGGCGGCACCGGCGCCCGCCCGAGCCCCCCGCCCGGCGACGGGCAGGAGCAGGAGGGCGACCGCGGCCTCGGCGGCACCGGCGTGATCGGGACGATCCGCCGGTTCGGCTCGATCGTCGTCAACGACCTGCGCATCACCTATCCGGCCGACGTCCTCGTCCGGATCGACGGACGGCCGGCGGCCGCGAGCGACCTGCGGATCGGGCACGTGGTCCGCGTGGTCGCCTTGGAAGCGGGCAAGACCCTCGCCACCCGCCGCATCGACGTCACCAGCGAGGTCGTCGGCCCGGTCGAGGCGGTTCGGCCGGGCGGGCTGACCGTCCTCGGGCAGCGCGTCGCCCTGCCGGCGGCGCAGCGCGAGGGCTGGGCGGTCGGCGACCGGGTCGCGGTGGCCGGGCTGCGCCGCCCCGACGGGATCGTGGTCGCCAGCCTGGTCGAGCACCGCCCGGACGGGACGGCGCGGGTCGCCGGCCTCGTCCGGCGCGGCCCCGACGGGACGCCGATGATCGGTGACCTGCGCCTCCTCGGCATCGACGCTCGGCAGGTGGGCCGTCGCGCCGTCGTCCTGGGCGAGCCGGCCGGGTCCGGCCTGACCGTGACGGGGATCGAGGAGGCGCCCGCGCTCTTCGTCCCGGGCCTGCGGCGGGTCTCGATCGAGGCCTATGTCGGGCGCGACGCCGGACGGCTCCGGCTCGGCTCCGGCCTCGACGTCGCGGGCCGGGCCGATTCCGGTGTGCCGCGCCGCGGCAGCGTGCGCGCCATCGTCACCGCCGAGCCGTCGCGTGACGGACGCCTCAGCCTGCGGAGCCTGCGCATCGACGCGCGCGGCAGCGAGCATCCGGATCTCCAGACCGGACCCGATCGCGGATCGCTGCCGAGGCTCGACGGACACGGTCATGACGGACGAGGGCTCGATGGACCGCACCTCAATGGACGTGCCCTTGACGGACGTGGCCTCGACGGGCGTGCGCCGGGGGGGCAGCCGGGCGGTGCGCCGCGCTTCGACATCGACACCCGCACGCCGACGGGCGGGGAACACGGCCGGGCCGGTGGCGGGTTCGGCGGACCGGGTGGCTTCGAGCGCCCCGGCGGGTTCGGCCGCGGGCCGGACGGGCCGGGCGGGTTCGGGGGCGGCCCCGGGCGCGGACCGGGCG